>JAACZX010000442.1 GCA_009996555.1 Chitinophagaceae bacterium
TTGTGTTAACCATAACTCCGATTCTTTCGATGTACAAACAGGAATGAGTTCGGTTAAATCTTTTGGTGCAATGATGATACCTGCGGCGTGGATACCTGTGTTACGAACAGAGCCTTCTAAAATTTCTGCTTCGTGTAAAATTTTTGCAGGAAGATCTTCGCCGTCATACACCTGGCGTATCTTCTTCACTAATTCCAATTCATCAGGTCCTAATGCTTCTTTCTCTGCTAAACTTTTTTCACCGGCAAGCGGTGCATGCAATACACGCTTCAACGAAATGCCCGGCTTCTCCGGAACAAGTTTCGACAGCGCACGACTTTCAGGCAATGGCAAATCCATTACACGTGCAACGTCGGCAATACTACTCTTTGCAGCCATGGTGCCATAGGTAATGATCTGTGCCACCTGCGCCTTGCCATATTTATCAACTACATAATCAATTACTTTTTGTCTTCCTTCATCATCAAAGTCGGTGTCAATATCCGGCATTGATTTACGATCGGGGTTGAGGAAACGCTCAAACAGCAAATTGTATTTAATGGGGTCGATATTGGTGATGCCGATGCAATACGCCACCACACTACCTGCAGCCGAACCACGACCGGGACCCACAAACACACCCATATCCCGACCTGCTTTAATGAAGTCACTCACAATTAAGAAGTAACCCGCAAAGCCCATTGTTTTAATGGTAAAGAGTTCGAAGTCGATACGTTCACGGGTGGTTTCTTCAATTTCGCTGTAACGTTCTTTTGCACCTTTATAGGTAAGATGTTTTAAAAACTCCCACTGGTTCAAATTGGCATCGTCGTGTATCTGAAATTCTTTGGGAATAGGAAACGCAGGCAGCAGAATATCTTTCTTCAGATTCAGCACTTCAACCTTATCTACAATTTCATTGGTATTGTCGATGGCTTCCGGAACATCAGCAAATACCTTTTTCATTTCTGCAGTTGTTTTAAAGTAGAACTGATCGTTAGGGAATGCAAAACGTTTATTCTTCACATTCACATCATCATCACTAAACTCACGCAGGGCAGGCGTGCTTTGTTTCTCACCGGTGTTAATACACAGCAAAATATCATGCGCATTAAAATCGGTTTGATCTACATAATGCGAATCGTTGCTGGCAATCACTTTTACATTATACTTCTTCGCAAACTTCAGCAACACGGCATTTACTTTATCCTGCTCGGCCATGCCATGCCGCTGAATTTCCACGTAATAATCCTGCTGAAAAATATTGAGCCACCATTTGAATTCATTCTCTGCATCTTCTTCACTCTTATTCAGGATCATTTGCGGCACCATGGCGCCAAGACAGCAAGTAGTAGCAATCAATCCTTCATGATATTTATGAATAAGCTCTTTATCAATACGTGGGTATTTGCTGTACATACCTTCAATAAAACCAAGCGATGTAAGCTTAACTAAGTTTTTATAACCCTGTTCGTTCTTCGCCAGCAATACCTGGTGAAAACGATTATCACGCACTTCTTTGCTGAAGGATCTTACATGCCTGTTTTCAACCAGATAAAATTCGCATCCAACAACCGGCTTCACTTTCAGCGAACCATCTTCGTTTTTATGTTTGTATGCTTCGGCCACAAACTGGAATGCACCAAACATGTTACCATGATCGGTAATGGCCAGTGCCGGCATATCATCTTTAATTGCTTTGTT
>JAACZX010000793.1 GCA_009996555.1 Chitinophagaceae bacterium
CCAATACAAAACCTGTTATTGCCTGGTTATTTGCCTTGCGTGGATCTATATCAGGATCGCCTGCAAGTTTTGTATAATACCACAAGCCAACCTTTTCAAGCAATCCCAGCTTTCTGCCTATCTTTTGTTCTGTTGCTTTGCGGATCTTTTTAAACGAAGTCGGATTTTTCTTTTTTTGAACTGTGTTGCTTGTTGCTGCTTCATTTGTAACCAGTGGTGCTGCAGAAAAAGCAAAGCCTGATGAAATAAACAGGCAAAAAAGAATGCTGAACAATATCTGTTTCATGTAGTGATGGTTAAGGGCAGGCAAAGATATATGTTGAGGATAATTACATCTTTACAAAATTACTTTCAGGTTTTTCTTCGGGCCAGATGCGGATACCCCAATAAATAGGGAAGGAAATAGTACTTACAAGAATGAACAGCAGCACCCAAATGATACGTTCTTCATTCTTCACCCGTTTGTTGTTAATGGCGTGAATAATAAAGTAGATCATTAAACCAAGTTGTACAAAGGTGAGAATGATCACACCTGCAATAAAGCCCATCATGTTACCAAAAAAGAATTCGGGAGTTACATCACCCTGCTCATGCTCCATTCGCAGGATCTCAGGAAAAATGCCGGCGAAAAAATAAACAAGGAATATTGCTGATGCTGCAAGCGGCAAAAAGGCAAGCAGCCCGATAAGTACTTTTTTTGAGCGGGACATAGTGGTTGTTTTTTCGAAAATAGAAAATCTATCGCAGAGTTTCTTTCCTTTTATCAAAAGGAATACGGTACTTTGGCAATTAAAATTTACCACTATGGATATCTTAGTTAACTATTGGTTTGTCCTCGTCATTTTTTTTATTGTATTCAGCGGGTTATTTACCGTTAACCAGGGTACAATGGCTGTTATTACCATGTTTGGAAAATACCAGCGTACGGTTGGTCCGGGTTTGAAATTTAAGATACCGCTTATTGAGCAGGTGTTTAAGCGTGTAAGTATCCAGAACCGTTCGGTGGAACTGGAGTTCCAGGCTGTAACCATTGACCAGGCAAATGTTTACTTCAAAAGCATGTTGCTGTACAGTGTGCAAAATTCAAATGAAGAAACCATTAAGAAAGTAGCATTTAAATTCTTCAGCGATAAAGATCTTATGCAGGCGCTTGTGCGTACCATTGAAGGAAATATCCGTAGTTATGTTGCCACAAAACGCCAGGCAGAAATTCTTGGTCAGCGCAGGGAAATTGTTGATTATGTAAAAGCAGAGATCGATCATTCACTGGAAGAGTGGGGGTATCATTTACAGGATCTGCAGATCAACGATATTACGTTTGACCAGGCCATTATGGAAAGTATGAGCAAGGTAGTAGCAAGTAATAACCTGAAAGCAGCTGCAGAAAACGAAGGACAGGCGTTGCTCATCACCAAAACAAAAGGCGCAGAGGCAGAAGGTAATGCCATCAAAATTTCTGCTGAAGCAGAACGTGAAGCGGCTCGTTTGCGTGGACAGGGTGTGGCTCTCTTCCGCCAGGAAGTTGCAAAAGGTATGACGGAAGCTGCTGAACAAATGAAGCAAGCCAATCTTGATACCAACGTGATCCTCTTTAGTATGTGGACAGAAGCTGTGAAGAATTTTGCAGAATATGGAAAAGGAAATATTATTTTCTTAGACGGTAGTG
>JAACZX010000443.1 GCA_009996555.1 Chitinophagaceae bacterium
CAATGTGTATTTTCTCTTACCTTAAGCCCTTCATTTTAAAAAATCAACTACAGCATGAGAAGATCAGTCCTTTTCGCCTGGCTATTATTGTTTTCAGCAATAGCCGGGGCACAGGAAACCTATCCTGTGAATGGCGTAGCCGATCCCCGCAGCGGCTTGTATGCATTTACCAATGCAACAATTGTAAAAGATGCGGCCAACACTATCAGCAACGGTACTTTATTGATCAAAGACGGGCGCATTGTTTCCGTTGGCACAAACATATCAGTACCAGCTGATGCAGTGGTTATTGATTGTAAAGGCAAGTACATTTACCCCTCGTTCATTGATGCTTATGCGGAATATGGCATTGCCACTCCACAACGTACACAAGGTGGTTTCAACTTCAATGCCCCGGCCCAGCTTACCTCTAACCAAAAAGGAGCTTATGGCTGGAACCAGGCCATCCGCAGTGATGTGCAGGGAGTGCGCATGTTTACAGCGGATAATGTAAAAGGAAAAGCCTTGCGTGATAATGGCTTTGGTGCTGTTCTTACACACCAGCGTGACGGTATTTCACGTGGTACAGGTGCATTTGTAACTTTGCTTGAAGGCAACGACAACAAAGCTGTACTAAAAGAAAAAGCATCGGCTCATTATTCCTTTAACAAAGGAACGTCCACGCAATCGTATCCCGGCTCTATCATGGGTTCTATTGCGTTGCTCCGCCAAACATATATTGATGCGCAGTGGTACAAAAACAATCCATTGGCTGAAGGCGTAAACCTTACATTACGTTTATGGAACGAGCAACAAAATCTTCCGCAGATATTTGAGGCTAATGATAAATGGGCTGTTGTACGTGCCGATAAAATAGGCGATGAGTTTGGTGTGCAATACATCATTAAAGCTGGTGGCAACGAGTATCAACGCATCAGCGAAATGGCTGGTACAAAAGCAACGTTTATTCTTCCGCTTAACTATCCCGCAGCAATGGATGTTGAAGATCCGCATGATGCACGTTTTGTATCATTGAGTGATATGAAGCATTGGGAAATGGCTCCTGCCAACGCAGCAATGTTTGAAAAAGCAGGCATCAATTTCTGTTTAACTACTTCTGATCTGCGTGATGCACGCCAGTTTCTTACCAACCTGCGCAAAGCACTGGAATATGGATTAAGCGAAAGCAAAGCATTGGAAGCTTTGACTAAAACTCCTGCAACGATGCTTGGCGTTTACGACCAGGTGGGCAGTCTTGATGCGGGTAAAGTAGCCAACTTCCTCATTGCTTCAGGCCCCATCTTTTCTGAAAAAACGGTGATCTATCAAAACTGGGTACAGGGCGAAAAATACAATGTGAAAGAAGAGCTGTGGAACGATGTAAAAGGGGTTTACAACTTAACAGTAAATACACCCGGTGGTGCTAAAACATACACCCTTGATGTAAAGAACAGCACAACTGCCAGTGTAATTGGAAAAGATACACTCACCGGTCGTTTTACATTTGATGGTAAGCAGGTGAAACTGAATTTTCCTGAAACAAAAGGCAGCCGCAACAATATCCGTTTAAGCGGTATTGCAAATGGTAACCTGTGGAGTGGTGTGGGCGATGATGTGAATGGCAATCGTTTTACATGGACTGCATCTTACAATAAAGAAACTTCTGTAAAAAGCGATACCTCACGCA
>JAACZX010000444.1 GCA_009996555.1 Chitinophagaceae bacterium
TCTTTGTGACCGCCGTGGGAAATAACTTTACTTTCTCCCCAACACCATTTTCCACAAACTCAGCCTGCTTTTATTGAACGGCGGGTAACGGAAAAAAGGTTCAAGCCAATTGGCCTTTTTAATAACACCCTTGTAGTGTGTAAACAGGTCGAACGAATATTTACCAAGATAGCCGCCGTAACCACTGGTACCGATTCCTGTGAAAGGCATATTACTATTGCCTAACTGGTAAATAGTTTCATTTACACAGCCGGCACCAAACTGCACACGATCAAGAAAAAACTTTTCAGTTTCTTTATTTGTGGTAAACAAATAAACAGCAAGTGGATAAGGGTTGTTGTCTATCAACTTCAACACTTCTTCTTTCTGTTTGTATGTAATGACAGGTAACACTGGCCCGAAAATTTCTTCCTGCATAATGGCTGAACCTGCCTTTACATTATCAAGTATAGTGGGTGCAATATATCGCTCCGCTTCATCTGTTTCACCGCCGTAGATAACAGTACCGTCATTGATGTATTTTGCAATGGCATGAAATCTCCGTTCACTAATGATGCGACCGTAATTGTCATTTGTGCGGATGTTTTTACCATAACAACGTTCAATCTCTTCTATCAACGCTGCTACCAATTTATTCTTTATGGTATCCTGCACTGCAATATAATCCGGTGCCACACATGATTGTCCGCAGTTAAGCAGCTTGCCCCACACAATACGTTTTGCAGCAAGTTTAATATTTGCAGTATCATCAACAATGCAGGGGCTTTTACCGCCAAGCTCTAATGAAACAGGCGATAATTGTTTTGCCGCCATTTCCATCACTTTCCGCCCAATGCCAGTACCTCCTGTAAAAAACACATGACCAAAATGAAAATGCTCTAACAGCTGCGGCACCACTTCCACACCTTCGCCCGGCACAGCATGTATAAATTCTGCAGGAAAGTTACTGTTGATCAACTCGTCCAATACAGCTGAGGTGTGGGCACTGATCTCCGAATGTTTAATAAGCACCGTATTGCCGGCAGCTATGGCACCTGCCACTGCACGGTAAGTTAACAGCACAGGATAATTCCATGGCGATATAACGATCACATTCCCCACCGGTTCGGGATACAATTTACTTACAGCTGGCTGCAGGTAAAGCGGCGTCTTTACAGTTTGTGGCTGCATCCATTGCCGCATGCCACGCAACTGTACTTTTATTTCTTCATACACAGGCCCCATTTCTGTCATATACACTTCCTGCGGATGCTTGCGCATGTCTTTATACAACGCTTCTTCAATTTGCTTTTCATTAGAACGAAAAATAGTTTCAAGCTTTTTTAGCTGCTCCTTCCTGAAAGCATAAGAACGTGTTGCACCCGATTGAAAAAAAGAGCGCTGTGCATTATAGATGGCCTGGTAAGGGTTACTCATATCAGTTCATTGATGAAATCTGTAAATGTCGTTACTGTAAATTAAGTATTATCCGCCGTCTTTTTAACTTCATGAAAATTTCTGAACGATGTGTGCCTATAAACGAAAAACGTGGATCGAGAAAAGAGATCTTTCAAAAGAAGCAAAAGTAGAAGTGCTCGATAAAGATTTTGCTGACATGAAAACTGGTGAAAAAATGCTGGTGGCCACACCGCAAATTGTTGACGCATACATCAGGTAC
>JAACZX010000794.1 GCA_009996555.1 Chitinophagaceae bacterium
CGGACTGGATATTTACACATTTGAAATGCCGCAACATGTTCGTCCGTTAAAAACACTGTGGGTAAAAGGAAATGTGTATGATGAAAAAACAAAACAAGGATTACCATCGGCTGTAGAGCTGATCAATTTTTCCACTGCTCAAACAGTAAGCAAAGTACAAACCGATGAATCGGGCAACTACCTCATTACATTACCTGTGGGCAATGACTATGCATTCAATGTAAACCGGAAAGGTTACCTGTTTTATTCAGAAAACTTTTTCCTGAAAGCCGGCAATACAGACACAACATATACCATTGATATTCCGCTTACGCCAATTGAAGTAAATGCCAGCATCGTACTGAAAAATATTTTCTTTGATGTAAACAAATGGGAAGTAAAACCCGAATCAATGATAGAGCTGGATAAAGTAGTGCAGCTGTTAAAAGAAAATCCTACGCTGAAAATTGAAATAGCCGGTCATACCGATAATGTGGGTAAACCTGCAGATAACCTTACACTTTCTAACAACCGTGCAAAAGCAGTGATCAACTATTTTCTATACAAGGGCATTACTGCCGACAGGCTATCGAGCAAAGGATTTGGTGAAACAAAACCTGTAGCAGAAAACAGCACAGAAGATGGCCGTTCAAAAAACAGAAGAACAGAATTAAAGGTAATTGCAAAATAGTTTTTGTGTATTATCTTGGAAACAAGATGAACACCGACCTCCTTTATCAACTTGCTTTAACCCAGGTGCCACACATCGGCAATGTGCAGGCAAAATTACTGATTGAAGAACTGGGTACTGCCGAAGCTGTTTTCAAAGCAAAAAAATCAGCACTGGAAAAAATTGAAGGTATAGGAGAAGTAAGAGCCGGAAGTATTAAAAAATTTGATGCCTTTAAAGAACAGGAAGACGAGATCAGCTTCATTGAAAAGTATAAGATCAAACCGCTGTTTTTAACAGATGAGGATTATCCCAAACGGTTACTCCATTGTTACGATCCGCCAACGATTTTATTCTATCGTGGCACAGCCAATCTGAATACTGCAAAAATTGTTTCCATCATCGGCACACGCAGCAATTCTGAGTATGGAAAACAAATGACTGAAAAGATCATTGAAACACTTGCACCTCATCAACCGTTGATCGTAAGTGGTCTTGCATACGGCATTGATGCTGTTGCTCATAAATATGCTGTAAAACAATCGCTACCTACTGTTGCCGTACTGGCACATGGTTTAGATAATATTTATCCGCCACAACACACTTCGCTTGCAAAAGAAATGATCGCTGGCGGCGGAGGACTGCTTACGGAGTTCAGAAAAGAAACCAAACCCGACCGGCATAATTTTCCTGAACGCAACAGGATCGTAGCAGGCATGTGCGATTTAACCGTTGTTATTGAAACCGGACTAAAAGGCGGCAGCATGATCACTGCAAATCTTGCGTATGGCTACAACCGTGATGTGTTTGCTGTGCCCGGCAAAACAACCGACAGTAAGAGCGAAGGATGCAATTACTTAATTCAAAGTAATAAAGCTGTATTGATCAGGAACGGGGAAGACATTGTTGAGCAAATGGGTTGGGCTGAACAGCCAAAGAAAAAAGTAATTCAAAAACAACTCTTTGTTGACCTTACGGAAGATG
>JAACZX010000795.1 GCA_009996555.1 Chitinophagaceae bacterium
TTCAGTCTGGTTCAGTTTATTCTTCAGATCAGTAATGCTCTTGGCATTTGTGATCAACTTATCTTTTAATGCAGTCGCCTGTTGCAGTTGCGGGTTGTTCTGCAAAAAATTCATAGCAGTTCCCAATGAATCCAAATGACCATTGTACACAGTTGAAGTAAAACCTTGTGCCTTGTTCTCTTGTGCCTTTAGGCCATTCCTTAATGCATCATAGCGTCCTTTTACATCACCAAACAATTCTTTTGCCTTGGTTGAATCGGTACGCCATAGTTTGCGTTTCAGTTTTTCTTCCTGCCGTTCAAGTTTGGTAAGATATTTTTCCGTCTGCTGTGTAAGCTTTTGTTCATACTTGTTCGCTTCCTTATCAATGCGGCCAAATACTTTATCAGGGAAAGAAAGAATGCGGTTAAATAGAGAAGAGCTGTCCTGCGAATAAGCATTCACAGTAAGCAATACAACAAAGCACAGTAAAAGCAGGGGCTTGGGCAAGCTGCTTCTTCTCATAAAGGAAGTCGATGGTTTCAAAAATGTTTGCTCCGCTAATATGGAATACATTTTTTTCCCCCGCAATAGGTGAAATCACGGTATTTACAATTCAATGCAATAACTGCAGCGCTTGCTTATTCAACTTTTACACACCGGTAAATTTACCGGCACACACATATGCAAAAAAATTGCACACTTACAGTTAGCTTCTGTAACAACAAAAAAGCATTCAGTTTTTTTTATTTTCTAAATGTTTCCACTTAACGCATGTGGAAATTACGGTTCCGGTTTTTAAAATATTTTTAATTCGCTTTAACTCTTACTGCATTTTCTGTTGTCTTATTAATCTCGTGTTGGTTATAGGGCTCGCAGGCTTTACACCTGCAGCCTTATAAAGCTTCAGGAAAATTATTTATCTTTCTTAGGCTATACCACCAACCAATAAAACTGCATTATGAAAGAAAGAACACCCATAACACCTGTTTACATTGAAAGTGCAGATCGCATCGCATTTCTCATTACCGGCTACATACGAAGTATCCTAAGTGATGAAGAAAAAGATGAACTGGATAATTGGATTACCAGCAATGATGCCAATGTGGAATTGTTTGCACAGCTTACCGACCCGGCCAGGCTTGATGATTCACTTAAAACCTATAACTCATTCAACAGCAATAAAGCATTAAGTGTAATTAAGGCACAACTCATTTCAGAGAAGCTTCCACAATCAGGAAAATTGAAAATGATGCGATGGCTTCCTTATACAGTAGCAGCATCGCTTGCTTTGATTCTTACATTGTATGTAATTACAAAAATTAATACACCTTCGAAAGACCCTTCATTTAAAAGTCTTGCAGATGTAAAGCCAGGCACAAACAAAGCCATTCTTACATTAGCTGATGGTCGCACAATTCTTCTCGACTCGATAAATGAAAAATCGCTGCAAGCCGCTCAACTTGGTTTCAGCCAAAACAACGGCCGCCTTGTCTATTCCCCTTCGGCAAACGAAGGGGGGCAAGGCAACTTAAAGTACCACACGCTTTCAATACCCCGGGGAGGTCAGTATCAGCTCTCTTTACCCGACGGTTCAACTGTTTGGCTCAATGCAGAAAGCAGTATCCGTTTCCCTTCTTCGTTTGA
>JAACZX010000445.1 GCA_009996555.1 Chitinophagaceae bacterium
AAAGGGAATCCGTTCCCTGTTGAAAAGTATTGATGATGACCTGAAAACAACAGCCGGTCAGCTGAAACCAACAGTGGCTGAAGCAGTTACGTCCATGCTTCGGATACCGGTGGCTGATATTGAGATCAACCCCAAGCAGCCACGTCGTGATTTTGATGAGCAGGCGCTCAAAGAACTGAGCGAAAGCATTAAGATGCACGACATCATTCAACCTGTAACCGTTTCAAAACTTCCTTCGGGTAAATACCGCCTTATTTCGGGTGAACGCCGCTGGCGGGCTTCCAAACAAGCCGGACTGATTGACATTCCTGCATATATCCGCCAGGCAAACGACCAGGAATTACTGGAACTGGCCCTGCTCGAAAACCTTCAACGTGAAAACCTGAATGCGGTGGAAATTGCCCTCAGCTACAAGCGATTGATGGAGGAGCTTGATTACACACAGGAGCAGGTGGCCGAACGCATGGGCAAAGACCGTACAACAGTTACCAATTACATCCGCTTATTGAAATTACCGCCCGATATTCAACTGGCTGTACGCAACGGCAGTTTAAGCATGGGCCATGCACGTGCATTGGTAAATGTAGACACCATCGACAAGCAATTGTATGTGTACAACCAGGTAAAACAAAAAGAACTGTCGGTACGACAAACCGAAAACCTGGTGAGGCAGATGTACAAATCATCGCCTGTTAATAAAGCGGTAAAAGGCGGTTTACCTCCGGCATTTCAACGTATTGAAGATAACTTAGCATCACAATTAGGCACCAAGGTAAAGCTGAACCACAGCAAAAAAGGAAATGGCATCATTTCTATTGAATACTACTCACTGGAGCAGTTTAACCAGATATTGAAACATCTCGGTACCGATGTTGATTAACACATGAGGCATTTTATTTTCTTATTGGCTTTTTCATTTTGCTTAACAGCAATACAGGCACAGGACTCAACCATTGCATCTGCACCTGATATTACCGGCGATACTACTGTTGTGCCAAAAACTGACAGCACAAAAAAGATCGTTCCGCATTCGCCCCGCAAAGCAATGATCCGCTCGGCCATTATTCCGGGCTGGGGACAGGCTTACAATAAGAAATACTGGAAGATCCCGATCGTATATGGTGCGTTGGGCACTGCCGCTGGTTTTTTCATTTATAACCGCAGGGAATATATTGATTCGAGAGATGCTTACCGCAATATGATGGATAACGATGACACCAACAATCATCTGATCAAACCAAAGTTCCAGCCTATTGATCCGGAAGCTGTGCGCCAATACCGCATTGCAGTGCGGCAGTATGTTGATTATTCTGTGCTGGCATTTGTGGTTTTGTGGGGACTGAATGTAGTGGATGCCACTGTTGACGGACACCTGAAAGAATTTGAAGTGAACGATAATTTATCAATGCAGATAAATCCGACAGTAAATCCTGTATCGAAGCAGGCGAATGTTGGAGTGATCTTTACCTTTGGTAAAAAAAATACAGCAAGATAATCTTCATCTTGCACGATTCAGCAGAACAACCAAACCAGACATTTACATGAAACTTGCGCTTATCGGATATGGAAAGATGGGAAAGGCCATCCATGAAATTGCAAAAGAACGTGGCCACGAAGCAGTACT
>JAACZX010000796.1 GCA_009996555.1 Chitinophagaceae bacterium
TTATGCAAAAGCTACTCTTCTTTTTTGCATGGCTAATGCTCACTGATTCAGCCCGCAGCCAGCGTATAAAGACAAATTCCAAGGTAACCGCCACCACTCCTGTCAGCAAAGTTTCTACTTTTAACGCCGATACCACACCGTTGAAATATCCTCCTAAACATATTTACAAACCAACATCAAAATATGCAACGTTGGTGAAGAATGTGTATACCCCTGGTAAACTCGCTCCAGTACGACCCGGAACAACTATACCGCCTCCAGAAGCTGCTACACTTGGAGATTCCACGATTCTTGTAACATCTATTTCAAAGGTTCTTAGTACTATCAGAAGAAATTATACAGCTGATATTGATGCCTATGTTGACACGCTAAAAGAATTGACAAAAATTAAATATCTCAGGTGGGAAAATAACAAAGTGTATCGGAGTTCGCTCCTGGGCCTATCTCAAAACATGCTTCTTCTCGACGATATTTTTCTAAAACCAGCTTTCGATGAAGAAGATATTGAAATGATCGACTTCATATTCAAATCAAATGACAGCCTTATAAAAAAGATTCAGTTCAATAATTATGCAACATTGATGAAGATGGCAACAGGCCCGGTATATCTGAACATTATTGATCAGAATAATAATCCTGTACCAAATGCCACTTGTTATTTTGTTGATAAACTCACTTGGCGTGGTATAGGAAATAGCATTAAATGTCCGGCTAATCCCTCTTTGCTAAGTTGCGATGCTGCGATCATACCCGATTTGGATACAAAAGCAGCAAGAAACAAGCTTTCATATAGCTTACCGTCAAATAACACACGCACGTTAAGCTATGGATTGTATCATTTGCTGATAATAAAAGACAATATCATCTCGTTCCATGAAATTGTTCCTTTTGATATTGAAGCAGGCTTAACCAAAACAATCAAACTTCAGAATGGCCAGTGATAAAATATCAACCTTTCTCAAAAGCGGTATTCAGATCATTAGTATTTTGTTTGCCGCTTTTGGTGGCTTTCTGGTACATATAGCCCCTCCGGGAGGTATTATTAAATTGTCAGTTGGCATTGCACAGTTTATCATCTTGTGCATTCTTCTTTATATTTCTGCTCTTTCAGTTTACAGCCTCGCACAAAATAAAAGACAGTATAAAAAGAATTATAAAGTATGGTTGACGACATGTGGGATTGCACTTATTTCAACAATTATTACTTCCGTTATTTATTTCAAACAACATAATCAACTTGTAATTAAAGTAGACAGATGGGATGCCATTTATGTAAGAGGGACCCTGAGCGAAAAATCGTTGGAAATCTGCAACGAAGAAAAGATCAGCGGAAAACATAGCTGCGAAATGGAATTACTCAATAATTATTACACTGCGGAACAAGTTGAAGATGGGTATTTGTGGAGCCCGGAATCGATTAAATCTTCCCAACTTACTCTATTGATCTGTTACTTGGCATTTATGCTAAGTCTTTCTATAACAATCTTTTCAGCCATTGAGTTAATTTCATCAGGCATAAAGGTAAAAAGTGAATAGATCAACTAAAGTGAGGAGCAATTGATCCATAGCCTCTTTCTGCCCGTCACCTTTTCTTCGATATATGCTACCGTGCC
>JAACZX010000446.1 GCA_009996555.1 Chitinophagaceae bacterium
TTTTAAATTCAATATTCTTTACCAGGAGCCCGGTGGTGGCGAAAAAAGATATATTCCTGAAGGCGAAGAAAAAGGAAGGCCTATTCTTGAATTGGTGAACCTCGATCGTTTAAACAATCAAAACGATCCGCAGCCAGATGGTGTGTTTGATTATGTTGAAGGGTTTACTGTTAACTCGCAGCTGAGTCGTGTGATTTTTCCAACACTTGAACCTTTTGGCAGAGATCTCAATTATATTTTCCGTGGTGCTGATTCAATTGAACTCAGAAATAAGTATCTCTTCTACCCACTGTACGATTCAATTAAATGGGTTGCACAGCAATCGCCGCAATTGAACCGTTATATTTTCCGTGGAGCATCACGCAGTGCAGGTGGTGGAGGCGATATTCCGTTGGGTGCATTCAATGTGCCGCCGGGTTCTGTTAGTGTTACTGCAGGCGGACAGGTATTAAGAGAAAATGTTGATTACACCGTTGATTATAATCTTGGTACAGTAAAGATCATTAACCAGGCCATCACCAATTCAGGTGTGCCTATTAATGTTGGGTTTGAAAATAATGCAACGTTTGGTATGCAGAACCGCAACTTTATGGCTGTGCGGCTGGATTACCGTGCATTTGAAAAACAAAGCAAACTGCTCAACATTGGTGCAGCGGTTATGCGTTTAGGTGAGCGTCCGTTCTTCACGAAAATGAATTATGGTGATGATCCGATCCGCAATACCATGATCGGTGCTGATGTAAACTACCGCAGCGATTGGAAACGCATGACCAAATGGCTGGATGGTTTGCCTTTCTATTCAACTCGCCAAACATCAAGTATTAATGTATATGGTGAAGCTGCACAAATAATTCCAAGTACAGCCAGGCAGATCCGTCCTGAAAAAGGTGGCGGCGGTTTGGTTTATATTGATGATTTTGAAGGCACACGTAATGGTATTGATCTTCGTTTTCCATTTATTGCATGGGCGCTTGCATCAACTCCTTACCAGGCAAGAGACCGTTTTGGTGTAGAGTTATTTCCTGAAGCCGGGTTAACTGATGATCTGCAATATGGTTTTAACCGTGCAAAACTGGCTTGGTATAATATTGAACCGGTGTTGCAGCAACGTCGTGATCCTAACAATCCACTGGGCAGCAACCTTACTGAGTTATCCGATCCCCGTGTGCGTTTTGTAAACCGCCAGGAAATATTTCCGCAGGTAACACCTGATCTTGGGCAGAACCAGCTTATCACATTTGATATGGCGTTCTATCCAACTGATCGTGGTCCATACAACTATGATGCACGCAACGGAAGCATTAATCCTTCCAACGGAAAACTGTTGAACCCAAGAAACAGGTGGGGCGGTATCATGCGTGCAATTGATCAAATTGATTTTGAAACAAACAATATTGAGTTTATTGAAATGTGGGTGCAGGATCCGTTTATCCTTAACCCGGCCAGCACAGGCGGACAAATGTATTTCAACCTCGGTAACGTATCAGAAGACATTCTGAAAGATGGTCGTCGTTTTTATGAGAACGGGTTGAGCACTACACAAACTCCGGCCCGTGAAGATTTCAGCACATGGGCACGTGTGCCACGCAATCCTATACAGATAGCACAGGC
>JAACZX010000447.1 GCA_009996555.1 Chitinophagaceae bacterium
CAACTATCATGAAGGAAAACTGTTTTTTGCCAAAGACAATATTTACGATCCTTCCGGCATGGAACAATATGTGCAGGAGTTGAATGAACGGAAGAAAAAATATCCCAACTTCAAACATCCGTATTTATAAGGTTGGCAAACTTTTTACAACATTAACAGCATATTCCCGTTTCTTCTTTTCAGAAATAATCAACTGATGAAAAAACCGATCATCGCCAGCCTGCTGCTGTTCTGCTTTGTGTTTTCACATGCACAACCAAACACTGTTGCCGATAGTGTTTATCTCATTCAGGACAGTGTGCTCATCCCCACAAAAAGCGGCATTCCTGTTTCAGCCATCATCGTTCGAAAGAAAACAAACACAAAGCCCTTACCTGCGTTGCTTTTTTATACAACGTATTATCAAGGCCCAACAGATGCCAACGCAGGCAAGCGGTCGGCCGACAGGGATTATGTGGGCATTGTAGCGTATGCCCGGGGTATACGAACCAACCTGAAACATTATGCTCCTTACGAACACGAAGCAACGGATGTGTATGATATTATTGACTGGATCAGTAAACAGCAATGGTGCAATGGAAAGGTGGGTATGTTCAGCGGAAGTTATACAGGCTTCTCGCAATGGTCAACAGCAAAAAATGTTCACCCTGCATTAAAAACAATTGTACCGCAGGTGGCAGTCATGCCCGGCTTTGATACACCACTTGAAAACAATGTAGAACTAAACCTTGGTTTGTACTGGCCCAATGATAATATTTATAAGCATGCACCTTTGCCAAGGGGGTTACCGTTTGAATGGTTTGAAAACGGAACAGCATGGAAAAGCATGGACAGCCTTGCAGGAAACAGCAATGCTATTTTTCAGAAATGGTTGCAACATCCTTCGTATGATCAATACTGGCAGCGCATGGTGCCCACTCCTGCTGAATATGCAAAGATCAACATACCCGTATTAACAACCACCGGTTATTACGATGGATCGCAGATAAGTGCACTGCAATATTATAAACTGCATACAAGGTATAACCGCAATGCCAATCATTATGTAGTAATTGGCCCTTACGATCATTGGGGAGGGCAACGAAGACCTGCGTTGAATTTAATGGGTTACAACATTGACAGTGTTGCCAATGTGAGTATGATGGAGCTGGCTTATGAGTGGCTCGACTATATTCTGAAAAACAAACCCAAACCTGCTTTGCTGAAAAACAGGATCAACTACCAGGTAATGGGCAGCAATGAATGGAAACATGCAGCATCGCTGCAACAGATGAATAACGATACGTTGACATTTTATCTGCACAAACAATTACTGGTAAAGCAAAAACAAACAACTGCTGCATATACATTGCAAACAGTAGATTTTAAAGACAGAGAAACAGAAAACAATTTCTTTGTACCGCAACTTATACTCGATTCGCTTGATGCAGGTAATGGATTGATCTTTTCAACTGCAGTGTTTGAAAAAGAGTTTGCCATCAACGGATCGTTTACCGGCAATTTGTTTGCAACCATCAACAAAAAAGACATGGATGTATCGCTTGCGTTGTTTGAGCAAATGCCCGATGGAAAGTATTTCTATCTCACGAGGTATCTTGGCCGTG
>JAACZX010000054.1 GCA_009996555.1 Chitinophagaceae bacterium
AGTGTTTTCATTTTAGCGTTATTTGTCACTTCGTTTGTTTTACATAATTATGAAGGATGCTTAATAAAAAAATAAGCATCCGAAAATATAGAAATTATAAACCACCGGTATTGTAATTATGCAGGTGGACAAAAACGCTGACGAAAAAACGGCCTCAAACGAAAACCCCCGGGCTGCGGCCGGGGTAATCCAAGTTTTTATTTTCACATCAGCAATGAACCGTTACTCTTAAAAAAGTTGCCGGTATGCTTGTGCTGTTTGCCGATCCACTTTTATTCTGACTGTTAAATAGTGTTTCCAGCTCCTGCTGCAATTCAGCAGCCTTGCCATTTTTTTCAGCTGCGTCAAACGCATTCATGGTGGGCCCGTAATATGTTTTAAACATGTTTACAAATTCTGTGGGCGAATACGGTGCATTGAATGTGTACGTATCTCTTGTAAACGAAATGTTTTCTTTTGCAATACCTGCATTGCCAAAACGTTCGGTAACATGATCTTCCACACCCCATGTCATTGGACTGATAAATCCTTCCGGTGGTGGCGGAGTATAAGAAGAACTGATCTTTAATATTTGTGCCACCAGTGTGGGATCGCCGGGAATCCAGTTGCCCATGACAATTTTACCGCCGGGCTTTGTAACACGCACCATTTCTTTCGCCACATCAAAAGGCTTTGGCGCAAACATAGCTCCGAAGATGCTCACCAGCATATCAAAACTGTTATCAGCCAACTCACTCAAATTGCTGGCATCGCCTTCCTGGAAACGACAGTTTGTAATTCCTTGTTCCTGCACTCTTTTGTTGCCGGCAGCAACCAGGTTTTGTGCAATATCAACACCTAATACTTCTGCCCCGGTTTTTGCTTCGGGCAAGGCAGTAGTGCCGTCACCACAACCAAGATCAAGTACTTTCATGCCGCTGGTTACACCAATCCTGGCAACAAGTTCTTCACCGCTTTCACGCATGGTAGCGGCAATGCGTGTAAAATCTCCTTTTTCCCATAATGCTTTATTTGCATTCATGTTTTTTAGTTTAAGGTTTAAAAATGTTTCTCAACTTCAACAGTAATGTACAGCGAAAGATTTTCTTTGTCAAGTGCTGAAGCAGTGCAAAGCTGAAAAAAGGAGAACCTTGTTGTAGCGACATTTACTGAACGGCGGCTCCCGGTTAATGAAAGACAGCTATTCATTTGTGAATGCTTGAGTGAAAGAGAAAAGCTGTTGCCTTATCATTCAATCAGGCCATTGTTACCCAATTAAAAAGCACCCACTCGTCTGTGGTTTCGATAAAGAAATTCTGTTCGTTCCAGGCATCATCAAAACAAATTACCTGTACTGTTTTTTCTTTTTCCAATAGAGGGAGATAAGGGGTTGCTATCCCTTCTTTGCTATACACAAAAGAAGGTTCAGCGGTAATGCCATCTATTGTTGCAGCATAACTTTTCCAAAATGCATCAATGTTGATGGTATAACCTGCTGTATTGGAGAAGCGCCCCCACACTGCAAGGTATTTTAGAAAGTCGGATAGTGAAGGTGTATCACTCCCCCACTGCTGTTCCCACAAGGCCATTGATTTGCTCTCTTTCTGAAGTAAATAGATGAGGGCAGATGTTGCATCTTTTGCATGATCTTTTCTGATCACAATACATGCAGCCCTGTTCCAGAAAACACTGTTTGTGTTCAGATCATAAACAACAGCATATTGCCAGTTTCCATCTGTCAGTTTCAATCCGTTCGAGACATCGTTTGCTAACCCGGGAATATTTATCATGCACTGTGAAAATAGCAACTAAAAGACAAATGAGTGCCAGAGCTCTTTTCATAGTTACTTCTTAAAAGAGAGAATGGCTTACAATAAACAGTAACCAAAACTTAAGCCTGTGTATGTTTACGCACAAACTGTTCAAACTGTTTTTGGTTATTGTGTAATACAGGGCCATGACCAAAACAAATGATGCGTGGATGCAGTTGCGCAAGTTTTTTAAGCGATGATATATTTTCATGCTGGTTGCTGGTAAATATATCCGGTGGCAGGTGAAGTCCTGTTATTGTAGTGAGCAGGTTCATATTAGTAGCCGCATCACCTATAATAAGCACGCCATCGCTTTCACGAAAAAAAGAAATGTGCCCGGATGCATGCCCCGGTGTTTCTAACACTGTAAAGTTTCCTACACGATCGTTTTCATTTAATATATGATCTACTTTATGCCCACTGCCAGCCCAATATGATTGTTGAAACTTAGCGATCACATTTTTAGCAGACGGGTATTCTGCTGTAACCAATCCTGTTTCGGCACGCTGCACTTCCAGCGGATGACAATACAACGGCAACCTGTATTCATTACACAGCTGATGCGTGCAACCCTGATGATCGGCATGGGCATGTGTTAATGCATGTGCATGCACAGGAACTTTGCTGATGCTTTTTGAGATTTTATTGTAAGAAGAACGGATACCCGAATCGATCAACACAGCTTCAATGATATAACAATTGATACTGTTGCGTGGCATTAAAGGAATATGAAAAACATCTTTGGCTATTTGTTGCATAGTAATTTATTCAGCAGCAAAAATGCATTGACAGCAGAAACATGAAAAGGACATTTGTCTAAAAAAGAACCGGTTTGCAATGAACCCTGTTTGCAATTGTTCATTAACGCCTAATCAGTAACTTGCTGCATGAAGCAATTCTTTTTTCTACTCCTGCTTTTTACAACCGCCTTTGCAGAGGCACAGCACAAACCTTTTCGTTTTGCTTTTATTTCCGATACGCATATCGGCTCACCAAACGGTGGTGCTGAAGAAGACCTGTTGCGTACAGTGCGTGATATAAATGCACAGGGCGATATTGCTTTTGTAGTAATTACCGGCGACATTACCGAACTGGGCACAAACAAAGAACTGAAAGAAGCCAAACGCATTTTCGACAGTCTGCATATCAAGTACTACATTATTCCGGGCAATCATGATACCGGCTGGAGTGAGAGTGGTGGCGATATGTTCAGCACTGTATTTGGTTACGACAAGTTCAGCTTTGAACACCAGGGTATCCGCTTTCTTGGTTGTGCATCGGGGCCTTATGTGCGTATGAGCGACGGGCATGTACCACGCAATGCGGTAAACTGGCTTGATGCTGAGTTGAAGAAGTTAAAACCGGGTCAGCCAGTCATCTTCCTCAATCACTATCCGCTTGATAACGGACTTGACAACTGGTATGAAATAACCGACCGTTTGCGCAAACACAATACATGGGCTGCGTTATGCGGACATGGACATAATAACCGTGCCATGAACTTTGAAGATATTCCCGGGGTAATGGGCCGCTCAAACCTGCGTGCAAAAGCTGCCGTGGGTGGTTACAATATTGTGGAGGTGCGTGCCGATTCAATTGTGTTTAGCGAAAAGAAACCCGGCAATCCGCAGCTGAAGCAATGGACAGCTGTTGCTATTCAACAACACAACTACGATAAGCAAAAGAAATTTACACGACCCGATTACAGTATGAACAACACTTACACGCAAGTGAAACAACGCTGGTCGTTTTCATCGGAAGCAAATATTATTTCCACTCCTGCAGTTGCAGGCAACCAGGTAATTACCGGCAATCAAAACGGGCGTATTGCTTCGTTTGATCTGCAAACAGGAAAACAGAAATGGAGTTATCAAACAACAGGTGCAGTGTTTTCATCTCCGGCTGTTGCAGGCAACAGTGTCATCATAGGTTCTGCCAGTGGTACTATTTATTGCATCAATCATAAAACAGGTAAACTGCAGTGGAAAAAAGAAACAGGAGTTGCCGTGCTTGGTTCGCCCATAATCAGCGGCGATACTGTTTTCATTGGCGGCAGTGGTCATAATTTTTATGCATTGCATAGTAAAACAGGTAACAGCATCTGGACGTTCACTGAACTGAACGGACCTGTGGTAAGCAAACCGCTTCTGTACAACGGGCTGTTGATCTTTGGTGCATGGGACCGGCATCTTTATGCACTTAACAGCAGCAATGGTTCATTACGATGGAAATGGAACAACGGATCAAGTGTTATTAACTTTTCACCGGCTGCCTGTACTCCTGTGGCAGCTAACGGTGTGGTATATGTGGTGGCACCCGACAGATACATTACTGCATTGAATGCTGAAACGGGTGAACTCTTTTGGCGTAACAATGATGCTGCTGTGCGTGAATCAATCGGGATTTCAGAAGACGGAAAACGTATATACGGAAAAACCATGCAGGACACACTTGTTGTATATAACAGCAGCAACACAAAACAATATGCTGCTGCCAAAATACATTGCGGCTTTGGTTACGAACATGTGCCATCCATGTTAGTTGAAAAGAACGGGCTGGTTTATTTTGGCACACGCAATGGCGTTGTGTATTGTGTAAATCCAGAAACCACACAGGTTGTGTGGCAACATAAAATTGACAACTCAATGGTGAACACAATCCGTTTGCTGAATGAGCATACACTTGTTGCATCAACCATGGATGGCAAACTGGTGGTGCTGGATTATTAAAGCGGGGGCTGGCAATGCTGCTGCATACCGCAACCTCATCACCACATCGTAAGCACAGAAAGAAATGCAAGTACAGCGGCTACAAGAAATGTAAAAAAGAATTTGTTTTCACCAATAAGCAACAATTGCCTGATGCCTTTGCTGCACAATGCCCAAAGCGAACCGCCATAAAATAATAATTGTGTAACCAAAATGTAAGGCGAAGGCCAATAAACAAATTCATCGGTTACTGCACCTTCAGAAAATCTGCTGACAGTATATCTGCCGGAGATAAGTAAAACGGTTGCAGCCGACACAGTCATGTAAATAACAAGCAGCGACCAGCCTGTGCTTTTGCGCATCCATAACAATACAGTTCCCGCAATAAAAGCCAACAATGGCAAATAATACAATAAGCCTTCATCAAATCCCGGAAAAGTATCTGAATAATACCACTCATCTTCCCATCTTTTATAAGTCCAGTAGAGAGCCATTATTCCAAATACAATCACCAGGAAACGAAGCATCCGTTCAGCCGACGGAGAGCCCGGCTGAACAGGACTGATGGTATCAATCAACTCATGGCCTGTGTTGGTTAACTTCTCTTCAAATGCTTTTCGCTTTTCTTTCTGCTCAGCTTCCTGCAACAGCACAGCATTTAATTCTTCTCTTGCTTCGTTTAGTTCTGTTTCGGAAAGCTTGCGGTTAACCAACTCCTGTTTAGCTGCATCAATAGCAACGGCTTGATAATTTTCCGGATTATCCAGTATGCTCAGCAACTCTGCATTGCTGATGGTTGTATAATAAGCCGCAAAATTGTTGGGTATACTCATACATTGATTGAGAGGAAGATCATTTCATCATGCAGCATTATCTTTTCTGCATGGGGTAAGGTACAAACTCATTCTCCTCTCCTTTTATTTTCGGAAATTCCTGTGCAATCCATTTTTGTTTTGCCTCTGCCAGTATTTCTTTACTGGTGGCAACAAAATTCCAGTCAATAAAACGTTCCTCAGGAAAAGGTTCACCACCAAAAATATAAATGGTACTGCCTGCATGTATGGTAAACGAACAAAGGCTGCTGTCTTTTGCAACCAGCAGTTGTTTGGGCTGGTAAACATTGCCATCACTTTCAATACTTCCTTCAAGAATATACAATCCCGATTCGCCATACAGCTCACTGCCTATTTCCACTGTTTGCGTGGCCGTGCTTTTTATTTCGATCATGTACAGTTTGCTGTACACGGGCACTGCTGATGAGTGTCCGCAAGCTTCACCTGCAATTAACTTGTATTGCAAAGCACCATCTGTCCATGCAGGCAACTGATCTTTTTCAATATGAAAAAACTCAGGCTCCATAAACTCAAGCTCTTTGGGCAACGCCACCCATATTTGCAAACCATGCATTGCTTTTGTTGAATGGCGCAGGTACTCCGGTGTACGTTCGCTGTGTACAATGCCTTTGCCGGCCGTCATCCAGTTAACAGCGCCCGGTTTTATTTCCACTTCTGTACCAAGCGTATCACGGTGCATAATACTTCCTTCAAACAAAAACGTAAGTGTGCTTAAACCAATGTGCGGGTGAGGCAGCACATCCATATTCTCCCGTTCATTCATTTGCACAGGCCCCATGTGATCAATAAAAATAAACGGCCCCACCATTCGCTTTTCCCTGAATGGCAATAAACGGCCCACCATAAACTTGCCAATACTGGCTGCACGTTCTTCTATAATAAGATCAATGTTTGACATAGCTGTAGTATTCGTGATTATTTCTTTTACGCATGTTAAAAGTAAGAAAGAAGACGGGACAATGAGCAATGGGCAATTGACAATGGGCAATTGGCAATGAGCAATAGACAATATGCAACCGGCAATTGAAAAACAACTACCTGCCCCTGTACACAACAGTTGTTTTTGAAAGATGATCGTGCAAACCCGGGCCAAGACCAAACAGATGAGTGAATTCATAAAACGGAAACAACCGCATAACATTGCGTATGAACAATTGAGCAAACGAAGGTTTTGTGCCGTCAATACGTTTTACTGTTGTGCGTGTAAGCAATTTTCCGGGGGTTGATGCCAGGAAGAATTCAAAAAGCAGATAATAACACAGGTACACGATATAAAAGAAGATGCCGGGCATTGGCATCCAGTTATCAAATAACGAAACGGATGCAAGGGAATACACATATTCCACAATTGCTGCAATAAGCAGCACAGCGCACATATCCACCATGTAGTTGGCCATGCGTGTACCTTTTGATGCAACCTTGTTTTCGTTCACTGTATTTTTCATGTAACGTCAGTATCAGCTATAACTACTTTCTGAAATAATGATCTGCAAGTGCATTGGCAATGGCACGGGGATTTGCTTCATCCGTATTTGTGAGAATGATAATAGTAAGCCCATCATTCACAAAACGTGTATATACCGAACGGAAACCAATATTGGCGCCATCATGTGCAACTATCTTGCGGCCTTTATATTCATCAACAAACCATCCAAAACCGTAATATTGTTTTGCATCTGCATTGGCCGATGTTTTAATAAACGGCTGCCACAGTTGTTCCCAATTCTCTTTTTTAAGAATGATCTTTTTCTCCCGAATAGCTTTTTCCCATTTGATCATATCCGTAGATGTGGAAAGAAAACCACCGCTGGGCCTTATGGCAAGCATGGCCGTGGCATTCAGCAATGTATCGCCACGGTGCATATACCCTTCGGCACGGTTGGGAATAATGCGGTAAAAATCGGTGAGGTAACTGTTCATCATTCCCGCCGGTACAAATAGTTTTTCATGAATATACTTTTCCCATGGCATGCCACTTGCCTGCCTGATGATGTCGGCAAGCATAAAATAAGCAAGATTGCAATACTGGTATTTTTCTCCGGTTGCAAATACAAGCGGCAAGCTGTATGCCGAGCGGATAATGTTTATATCGGGTTGTATATTGAAATTGTTATACGCTGGCCCTTCACGCTGCAGACCCGATGTGTGCGACATGAGATGTTTTATTTGAATGGGCCGCCATGTTTCCGGTGCATCAGGAAAAAAACGGTGAACATGATCTTCAATACTCAGCTTTCCTTCTTCCATCAGCTTCATAATGGCCGTGGTAAAAAACTGTTTGCTCACAGAGCCAAGCCTGATGACGGTTTCTGCATTTACCGGCACATTCAGTTCTACATTGGCAAGACCATAACCTTTGTTTACCACCGCCACACCGTTTTTAATAACGGCCAGCGAAAGACCGGCGATCTTTTGTTTTTCCATCAGCTGCTTTACAATTATATCCGTACTATCGGTTTGTGCCATTGCAACAAATGGCAACAGGAAAAAAAGCAACAATTTGTACATGCGGAAAAAATTTGTTCTTGAATGAACATCAAGTATACGAAATATATGCGGGTGTAAATTGGCAAGGGCTGAATTAATAATGAGAAGATGGTACGACTAAGGCAGCAATTCTTTCTGTTATTCCGGCAAATGATCTATTGAGGCGCATCACTTGTTCCGTGAAAGGTTTCTTCACAAAGAATAATTGTTGTTCAGTTGATAGTTCTTCAGTATCTGCCATTTTCCGCCGTTGATTTGTTCAATCAAACTGATTGTATCAAAAATCAAATACGTGGGCATACTGATCGTTTGAATAATTGAAAACAGTTCGTCTGTACAGGTTGAATTTCGTGGATGCATTAATGTGATGTGCGGGGCAGGCATGCGAATGGCAGTTGATAAGCCTGCTAAAACTTTTGAACGAAGCAAGTGAAACGGCTCATTGTTCCCCAAAGCCGGTAACAGAACGCCTGTGCCATTTTCGAACCTTGTTACGGGGCCAAAGCTGATGGCAATTTTTGGCATGTCAAGTTGTTGCAGGTTGTGTAATACAGAATGAATGTTTTCAATTTCATCTTCACGGCAAAGTGTAACGTGGCTGTCAATCAGTTGCTGTTGCATTGGATTGAATTGCCTGCGCACACGTTCTATTTCCTGTGCTTTATTCCTGTTCACAAACAGCGTGAGTTGTTGCCTGCTATTTTTGTTCAAGAGAATGTGGTTTTATTTTTTATCCGGCTGTTTATTTCTCTTTTTTATAAGACGGGTCTCCAGGAAGGGACTCGTTGTGCAGATACATTTCTTTTATATCATGTTTAAACAATGTGTCTATCTCTGCAGATTTCAACTTTTGTTCCTTGATCACGACGAGTCGGCGTTGCCAGACATCGTCTTTGAAGCATAGAGTTTCGGCGGAGAAGGAAAGCACTGAACCCGCTTTTTTGCCAAACGCCTGTTATGCCCAGTTTTTATTTTTCTGTCCAATATTTTTCTTTTAAATGTCCGGTCTTTTTAATGTCGCAACCTATTACAAATACTCTATAAACAGGTCTTTCTATTCCGTAATATGGTATTTTATCTTCACAAAATTCTGTTTCCATTGTCTGCAATATGTTTTTTAAATCATTGATTTTATTTATGTCTGCGGAAAAACCAATGCAATGTGTCTTTGCCCATTTGTCAGACTTAATTTGATGAAAAGCATATTCGACAATTTCAGTTTCTGACTTGAAGTATTTCAAATTGTTTTTTTGTCCACGTTCTGTATAATACCAAATATAAAGTCCGCCTGATTTGTCAATTCCAAAACCTTCATAAATACTGCTTCCGTTAATTGAATAGCTATTAAAGTTGAAACAGTTTTCTTTCATCCAAATTTCAAGTTCGATTTCTGTCTTTGGTATATAAACACTATCCATTTGTCAGTTTCTTATATGTAAATGGTCTCAACTTAATTTCAGTCTTTAATTTTTCAAATTTGCTGTCAAAATATAATTTAAAGAAGTGTTTTACGTCTTCCCAATTGTCAAGCTTAGTTTGAATTTGTTCGTCTTGATTTTCTCCATAAACAAAAAACAGGTCAAGGTTTTTGTGAACTTCAAGGACAAATTCGTTCTCCATATGTCCAACCCAAAAAGGGAATGTCAGCCGGTACAAATGCTAAATAGAATTACAGGTGATGACCGACGCTTTGCGTCGCCCCCCGCTGCCGCAAAACTGCATGTTGCCTGCTGGCGTTCTGTGTCCACCGAAAACTGTTACCAACTCTCAAACTTTGTCCCTTTTAAAAAGTAGTCGTAAGAAAAAAGCTGGTCGTTAATTTCCTTTTTCTTCAAGAGATATTGCTTTGTGTCAAGCTCGTTATTTTCTCTGGCTTTTGAAAGCTGTTCCAATTCTTGTTTCTTAAGGTGTCGCTTTTTAACATTCTCGTAATCTTCTAAATCTTTCTGACGTTGTTGTACAATG
>JAACZX010000448.1 GCA_009996555.1 Chitinophagaceae bacterium
AAGTGTATTGAATAAACGAAAGATCCGCTGTGCATGTTTGGGTGCGGTCTTCAATCTGCCCATGAGCACCATTACTATTATTGAAGACGGGCTGATGATAATCATGAGTATTGCCATGTTGTTTTTAATGTAATACTGACTACCTTTATCCCGCAAACATGAAAAAGCTCATCGTAGCTATATTATCCATTCTTTACATCGGTACTGCCAGCGGTGCAAACGTGCAATTGCATTACTGCATGGGCAAGCTGGTAAACTGGAGCATTGGTCATGATAAATCAAAGACCTGCGACAACTGCGGAATGGAGAAAGATGGCAAGGGCAAAAACAATTGCTGTAAAGATGAGCAAAAGCAGATAAAACTGGAAAAAGATCAGAAAATTGCTGAATCGTTCCAGTTGATGCAACTGGTGGCAACAGCATTGCCTGTTACATTTGTTTCATTTACACAACAGCTGCCTTCTTCTGTAACAGAAGAAAATCCACGCAGCAATGCACCACCGTTAACGGACAACACTTCGCTGTATATCCGTAACTGCGTCTTCCGTATTTAAGATCATCGTTTTCTATAAAGCCGGGCATTATCATTTGCCGGGCTTTTGGCATTTCCTATGCCCCTTCTTTATTTTTCAACGTTTAAATTTTATAGCATGAAAATCATGAACATACTGTTGATGGCAGTATTCTCCATCCTTGCTTTTGCCTCTACTGCACAAAACAAACCCGGCAAAAAAGATAACAGCAAACAAACACAGGCATATACCTGCCCCATGCACACAGATGTTACCAGCAACAAGCCGGGTAAATGCAGCAAATGCGGAATGGATTTAACCAAGGCGAAGAAAGAGCAAATAAAAACAGAAGTAACAAAAACATACAGCTGTCCTATGCATGCTGATGTTACGAGTGACAAACCAGGCAAGTGCAGCAAATGTGGAATGGCCCTGGTAAAATCGAAAGAAAAAACAAAAACAGAAGTTGTAAAAACATACAGCTGCCCTATGCATGCTGACGTTACAAGCGACAAACCAGGTAAGTGCAGCAAATGCGGTATGGAATTAAAGAAAAAAGAACATAAAGACAAATAAGCAATTGGCAAAAAGCAAAACAGTCTTTCAATTGCGTATTGCCTATTAACTATTGCATATTGTCTATTAAAAATTGCTTATTGCAAATTAAATTTTATGGTTCGAAAAATTATTGAGATCGCTTTACGCAACAGGATCGTTGTGTTGTTGTTTGCAGCAGCACTGTTTGCTTACGGCATTTACTCTGTACAAAAGAATCCCATTGATGCCATTCCCGATTTGAGTGAAAACCAGGTGATCGTTTTTACGGAATGGATGGGCCGCAGTCCGCAGGTGATCGAAGACCAGGTTACTTATCCATTGGTGAGTAATCTGCAGGGCATTCCTAAAATTAAAAACATCCGTGGCTCTTCTATGTTCGGGATGAGTTTTGTGTATGTAATATTCGAAGACAATGTTGACATCTACTGGGCACGCACAAGAGTACTCGAACGGCTAAACTATGCCCAGCGTTTATTACCGCAAGGAATTACACCTACACTTGGTCCGGATGGTACAGGTGTT
>JAACZX010000797.1 GCA_009996555.1 Chitinophagaceae bacterium
TAAAGAACTTTTCTTCCACTTCAATTCCCAATTCTGCACACAATTCAAATACGGTTGCTCTTGTAATACCTGGAAGTATATTTCCTTTTGCCGGCGTAAACAGTTTGCCATCTTTTTCATAAAACAAATTCGCTCCGGGTGCTTCTGCTGCATTACCATTCATATCGAGCAACAACGCTTCATCAAAACCTTTTGCCTTTGCTTCATGACTGGCGAGTAATGAGTTTACATAATGACCTGCTGCTTTTGCTTCGATCTTGAACGCTTTTGGATTCGGACGTTCAAAGGAACTGGTCATGATGCGTAACAACTTATCGCCAAGAAACGGTTGCATGGCCCACACTTCAATTACCAAAAACGATTTTTCGTTTTGTACAAAACTCATATTCGCCGGTGCGTAAACAACCGGACGTATATACGCATCCTGCAGATCATTCCGCTTCAACACTTCGTAGGTTACTTCCGTTAACTCATCTGTTGTCCAGTGATAAGGAAGGTTAACTAACTGAGCCGAACGTTGTAAACGATCGTAATGTTCTTTAGCTTTAAAGATCTTTGTTTCGCCACTCACTGTTCTGTATGAACGGATACCTTCAAACACGCTGTAACCATAATGAAAACTCTGACTGTAGAGATCCATTTTTGCTTCAGCAGCTTTTACATACTCACCATTGAGATACAAAATCGTTTCGCTGTTGTAATAGTTTGCCATAAAGCCCCTCCAACCTCCCCAAAGGGGAGGCTTTTTTAGATGTTGCGTAATTACATAACCTTACTTCATCAACCTGTTCGAAAGTCCCTCCTTCGGAGGCCCGCCCGGATGAATCGGTCGGACGGGGATTTAGGGAGGCCAATAAAAAAACCCGCCTCTTTTGGAGGCGGGTCGTTATGTTTAGTTTTTAATTTGTTTTACATACAACTTACACCTCCATTGAGAGCAGGAATAATAATAACTACCACAATGACAATTGTGTTTACAAGTAGTAGATTATTTAATTTGCTTTTCAACATAGTGCGTTGTTCGAAAAACGAATATACCGCCTTATTGAAAATAAACAAAGAACTTTAGCCCCTTTCTCCTTCTCTTTCCCCAAAAGGAAAAGAGCGGTGCCTCATCTCTCGCCCAAACTTGACAACTTCCACATCAACTTTTTTTCATCATTCATCAAAACATCACAACCCATGTGATCACCTTAAACAAGCCAGGGCTGTGCCATGCTGTTCTCCTCCTTCGGGGGAGTTAGAGGGGGCTTTATATTATCGTCGACTTACGCAACTCAATATTTTCTCTTTTCACTGCACCGGGAATTTTACCCAGCACATATTCACTGATGAGATCACCAATGGTACTGGTAAAATAAAAATTCATCGGATCAATATCTTTTGTAACGAAGTTGTGTTGTAAAGTCCAGTCAATGGCATCACGAATAGCTTGTGCTTCTTCCTTCAATCCAAAATATTCAAGCATTAATGCTGCTGATAAAATAGAACCGATGGGATTGGCAATATCTTTTCCTGCTGCTTTCGGAAACGTTCCGTGAATGGGTTCAAAAAATGCAGTACCATTACCA
>JAACZX010000449.1 GCA_009996555.1 Chitinophagaceae bacterium
AGTGATTGATGAGCTGGAGAAAGGTTGCCGGAAGGTATTGGAAGAGTATGGCGTAAAACAGGTGGTAACTGTAACAGTGCCCGGTGCTGTAGAAATTGGTTTTGCTGTAAAAGCATATTGGGACAGCAAGTCAAGACATTTGCGAACAAGACCCAACGCATTCATTACTCTCGGCTGTGTTATACGTGGCGATACACCGCATTTTGATTATGTGTGTAAAACAGTTACGGATTCGGTTACACAATTGAACCTGATCCTGGATGTGCCCACTATTTTTGGTGTGCTTACAGTAGAAAACCAACAACAGGCGCTTGAACGTATTGGTGGTGCCCATGGTCATAAAGGCGAAGAAGCAGCTGTTACTGCTTTAAAAATGATCGCCCTCAATACTTCATTAAAAAAGTAAACCTCGATTTTTTTAGCTTATGAATGTACAGTTGTTTATACCATGCTTTGTTGATCAGTTGTACCCGCAAACGGCATTTAACATGGTGAAGGTGCTGGAGAAACTTGGCTGTACAGTAAGTTACAATGCTAATCAAACCTGTTGTGGCCAGCCGGCATTCAATGCAGGGTTTCAGCAGGAGTGCAAAGATGTGGCATCTAAATTTCTGAAAGATTTTGCTGGGGCTGATTATATTGTTGCGCCAAGTGCATCCTGCTCTGGCTTTGTGCGTAATTATTACGGTAAAATATTCGATAATTCTTCGGTTCATAATGAAGTAAAGGAAATGGGTAAGCGTCTGTATGAGTTCAGTGAGTTTTTAACAGACGTATTGAAAGTGGAGAATACAGGAGCTGTATTGGAAGGAAAAGCTACATACCATGACAGCTGTGCAGCTTTGCGTGAGTGTAAAATAAAAGAAGGTCCACGCAAACTGCTGAGTAATGTAAAAGGACTTGAACTGGTGGAAATGAATGATGTGGAAACCTGTTGTGGTTTTGGAGGAACGTTTGCTGTTAAGTTTGAACCGATTTCTGTGGCCATGGCCGATCAGAAAGTAAACAATGCATTGGCTACCGGTGCACAGTATATGATCTCTACCGATCTTAGTTGTTTAATGCACCTTGAAGGATACATTAAGCAGAAAGGGCATAACCTGCGAACATTACACCTTGCTGACGTGTTAGCAAATGGATGGTGAGAATACAATTTGAAAATGAGATAATGAGTTAATTTGAAAATTAACTTCGTCTCAGATCCTGTATTTTCATTTTTACATTTTTAAATTCTCAAATTCTCAAATTAACATGGCTCATTGGTTAATTAAATCAGAACCGTTTAAATACAGCTGGGATCAGTTTGTAAAAGACAAGCAAACTTTTTGGGATGGTGTGCGCAACTACGCTGCACGTAACAATCTTCGTGATATGAAGAAAGGCGACGAAGTGTTCTTTTATCACAGCAACGAAGGATTGGAAATTGTAGGTATTGCAAAAGTTGTAAAAGAATCGTACCAGGATCCAACAACAGATGAAGATGCATGGGTAGTGGTAGATTTTAAACCAGTGCGCAAACTTAAAAAGCCTGTAACGCTTGCCCAAATGAAAACCGATAAACGA
>JAACZX010000798.1 GCA_009996555.1 Chitinophagaceae bacterium
ACGTTATGGGAGAAGATTTGATTTATACAATTGCTTCTGGTCGTGGTGATTTCAGTACCATGCTCAGATGGCTTGGTCAACGTAACGTAGCCGATATTCAAACTCGCTTTGTTTACAGATACTATTACAGGGTTATTTCTAATGCAAATGTTTTAATTAACGGAATTGACAATGCAGAAGGTCCTGATGCCGATAAAAAATATATCAAAGGACAGGCTTTGGCTTACAGAGCATGGGCGCACTTTAATCTGGTTCAATTATGGGCTGAAAGATTTGATGCAACCAAGGCGAATGATGGTTTAGGTGTTCCGTTATTATTAACCAATACGCTTGAAGGTCAACCAAGAGCAAAGGTGGCAGAAGTGTATACGCAGATAAACAAAGATCTGGATGACGCTATTGCGCTTTTAGCAGGTTATACAAGAGGCGGTTCTGCTGCAAAATCGAACATTAATCAGGCTGTTGCGTACGGTTTTAAAGCAAGAGTTGCTTTGACTCAACAAAACTGGGATGTTGCAGCAGCAAGTGCTGCGTCTGCAAGAACCGGTTTATCATTAATGACAAACAGTGCCTATTTAGGTGGCTTTAATGACATTTCAAATGTTGAATGGATGTGGGGAAGCAGAATCATCACAGAAACCACTCCCTTCTTTTATCAGTTTCATTCATTTATGGCTACAAACTATAATGGATCTGCTGTAAAAACACAACCAAAAGCAATCAATGCCAACTTATGGAATGCATTGCCTGCTACTGATATTCGTAAACAGTGTTGGGTGCAAAATGGAACGTCAGCCACTGTACAAGCAGGTATCCCCTGGTATACAGGAGCTGCTGGTACCGGTTATTCATTTATTCAGTACCACATGAAAAAATTCTGGATAACAGATTTGTCAGGAAGCATTGGTGATGTACCTATGATGCGTGTGGCTGAGATGTATTTAATTGAAGCGGAAGCAAGGGCACGTAAAGGTGGACAAGAAGCAGCAGCAAGAACAGCTTTATTTACATTGCTGAGCAACAGAAACCCAAGCTATGTATTATCTATTAATTCAGGTCAGGCGTTAATTGACGAGATCATGCTTCACCGCAGAGTAGAACTTTGGGGAGAAGGATTCAGGTTTACAGATTTGAAACGTACAAACAGCGATCTGGACAGAACTTCAGTCCCAAATACCAATGCTACAATGTCTGTAACAATGAATGTTCCTGCCGGTGATAAATTATGGATATGGTTATTCCCGCAGGATGAAATCAACAATAACCCGGCTATAGTTCAGAACCCATTATAAAATATAAGGTATATGAAAAAAATTCTTTTTTATTCTTTGCTGGCCTCAGTCCTGTTTAGCTCTTGTATAAAAGAGGTAGCAGTAAATTATCCAGCTAAAACATTTGTAGAGTTTGATGCAAATATTTTCAACGCTCCTACAACCCCTTACGCTTATACGGTAGTAACAAGGAATGTTCCTTTTGGATATGCAACAGCAACAACGTATCCTTTGATTACCAGGGCATCCGGCACTATCAAACTAAGAGTGAATCTTGTGGGTGAAT
>JAACZX010000450.1 GCA_009996555.1 Chitinophagaceae bacterium
GCCTGATCAACTGGCTCAGCTTTACTTTAATGCTGCCGATCTGCGGTTCTTCATAAGCATCAATACTCATAAAGTCGAGCGCCGGTAACAGCATGTGATCAATTCCTTTTTCTTCAAGATAGCAGCTGAACATTTTTGTGCTCATCAGCTCACCCTGCGCCAGAATATCTTTGTTCAACGCATCGTTGAACGATATTTTTAAAATGATGTTGAGAAATTCAAAATGCTCGGCAATAATTGCACGGCATTTTGTTTGCGCTTCTTCTGTTACAAGTAAATTGCTGATGAAAGCCTGGTAATGTGCATCCAGCTTATCAATAACCTGTTTGGCTGCTGCACGATCGCCATTTGCAAGTGCATTGCCGATCTCCACCAACGAGTTGGTAGTACCGCTGAGTGCACTTAATACCACAATCTTTTCTTCTGTGTCACGAGTAATCAAGGTTGCTACATCGTGCATTCTTTCAGGCTTTCCCACTGAGGTGCCGCCAAACTTCATCACTTTCATTACCGTAGTTTTTATCTGTTTTAGTTATGTCTTAACCTGTTTGCCATTTCAACCACTACACATTTTCTTACACGACTATTCCGACGAATTTCTTCATCACCCCCCAACCGCCTTATTAAAGTTGAAATGATCTTTAACAGCCGAAATATCTTAACCTCTGGTTCAATGTGCAAGCAACTGAAACGCCCGTCTGCACGGGGCTGCGAAATTAAAGAGAGAGATTGAATTTCTGCCCAACTTTTACCAAATCTTCTGCAACTGTTTCCAATAGCGGAATCCCGTCTTTCATACGCTGTTCTTCAAACAAACGTTCGGGATCACCGGGTATAAGCACCTGGTCATAGCCTTCAATTGTTTTTGCACTGCGGAAACGCTGTATCCAATGATCCATATCCTTTTTAAAATCTTCGGCTTTGCGGAATGCATCAATACGCATGGCACCAAGAAAATGCCCTAACCCTTTACCGGGCTGGTTTTCCGGCATGGGCACATACGCCGGAAAAGGCGGCACCCACGGACCATAGTTTGCACCGCTGAGTACCGCAGAGAAAATATCCACTATGCTGCCAAGGGCATACCCTTTATGGCTGCCGTGTTCTTTATCGCTGCCGAGAGGAAGAAGTGCTCCTTTATTTTTTAATGCATGAGCATCGGTAGTGCTGTTGCCTTCTGCATCCTGTATCCAGCCCACCGGTGCTTCAAGATGTTTGCGTTGTAATATTTCAAGCTTTCCGTTTGCTGCAGTTGTGGTTGCCATATCAGCTACAAAAGGAGGTTCTTCACCTGCAGGTACAGCCACAGCTATGGGGTTTGTGCCCAACATACGTTCTGTAGAAAATGTTGGCGCTACCAAGGCAGAAGCATTGGTCATAGCCATACCGATCATTTCATGTTGCAAAGCCATCATGGCATGATAACCGGCAATACCGAAATGATTACTGTTTTGTACACTCACCCATCCGCTGCCTGCATTCTTTGCTTTATCAATGGCTACCTGCATGGCAAAGGGAGCTACCACCAATCCCAATCCACTATCACCATC
>JAACZX010000451.1 GCA_009996555.1 Chitinophagaceae bacterium
AACGCATTGGCTTAAAAGGACGTCCGTTTCTTATTTATAAATTCCGTTCCATGCAGGAGGAAGCAGAAAAAAACGGACCTGCACTTTCATCTGAAACCGATCAGCGGATTACTTCATGGGGCAAAGTAATGCGTAAATGGCGATTAGATGAGTTACCTCAATTCTGGAATATTCTGAAAGGTGAAATGAGTTTGGTTGGTCCACGTCCTGAACGACGTTATTATATTGATCAGATTGTAGAAGAAGCACCTTACTACCGTTACCTGCTGAAAGTAAAACCCGGACTTACATCATGGGGCATGGTAAAATTTGGCTATGCTGAAAACGTGGAGCAAATGGTGGAACGCAGCAAGTATGATCTTATTTACATTGAAAACATTTCGCTGGCGCTTGATATCAAAATCCTCATCCATACAATACGCTTGATCTTTCTGGGTAAAGGACGTTAAGTACAACATCTGCTTTAAACCGTTGCACATGAAATCCTGTTTTTCGTTTTTGTTTTTATTGCTGCTTCATTCTGGTTCGGCACAAACAACAACTTACTGGCAGCAGGAAGTTAATTACAGGATCAATGTGAAGCTTGATACAAAACAAAATATCCTGCATGGTGATGAAGAGATACAGTACACCAATCATTCACCCGATACATTGACTTATATCTGGTTTCATCTTTGGCCAAATGCATACAGGAACGATCAAACAGCGTATGCAAAACAAACAGGCAGCACGTATGTGCGCAATAACATTGGTTATATTGACAGTTTGCATTTTACTGCCGGCAATAATACACTTGCCATACAATCACATCCTGAGCATATTGACATTATAAAACTTTTGCTGAACAAACCGTTGCTGCCTGGCAAAAGCATCAACATACAAACAACATTCAGGGTTTTTATTCCGGAATATGAATCAAGATTGGGTTATGCAGAAAATGATTTTTATATCACCCAATGGTATCCCAAACCTGCAGTATACGACCGCAAAGGCTGGCACCCCATGCCTTATTTGGATCGTGGTGAATTTTACAGTGAGTTCGGCAGTTTTGATGTATCCATCACGTTGCCATCAACCTACGTAGTAGCAGCCACAGGCGAGCTCTTAACGGAAGATGAGTTGGAAATCTATAAAATCATCGGCACAAAAAACAGGAAAAAAGCCGGAATAAAATATCAACCTCTTACTGATTCATCGTATAAAACATTACGGTTTGTTCAAAACAACATCCACGACTTTGCATGGTTTGCTTCAGAAAACTTTATCATCCGTTACAATCAAACCTTGCTCAGCAATCAACGTATTGTTGATGTATTCAGCTTTGCAAAACGAAACAGGTTTTCGTTTTGGGATAAAGCAAATGATGCAATTGCAAACATTCTGTTCTTTATGAAAGACGCTGTGGGCGAATATCCTTACGGTTCTATTTCAGCAGTGGAAGGCAGTGGCAACAGGTTTAATGCAGGCATGGAATATCCCATGATCTGTTTGCTGGGTCAGCCACAGGAGTATGTACTCACACACGAGACCATACACAACT
>JAACZX010000799.1 GCA_009996555.1 Chitinophagaceae bacterium
CGCCGCTAATACCTGAGGGGAATGTTGCTACATCGGGCCACAGGTAATGATCATAACCATCTACTTCATCAATCTTATACCCGCTTACACCAATATCTACCTGGTTTTTCTGTAACTGATCAAAGAATATTTTCCTTGCTTCGGGTATTGTAAAATCAGGCGCTTCGCCCACCCACACCGTGTGTGATCCTGTATAGGGTGTAATACTTTTATAAAAGGGAGCCTGAGTTGATACATAGGGATTGATCCAGAGATTTAAACGAATTCCTTTGTTGAGCATATCCTTCACAAAAGTTGCCGGATCAGGATACCGGTTTTTATCCCATTCAAAAGTACCCGGATAAGACCTGCTCTGCCAGCCAGGTTCCAGCCCAATAAAATCAAGAGGATATCCTTTTTCTTTAAAGGCATCTGCTTCTGCTTTTACTTCATCTGCAGTAAAGAGCGATTTTACACGTTGTGTGAATCCAAGACCCCAACGTGGTGGCAATACACCGCCACCGTTGAATAAATTAAAACGCTTTACAGCTTCAAGTGCAGTTGGCCCTGCAAATACATATACTTCCACACCGGCTGCAGGTACAGCAATTTCAACTGCATCTGAATAAGGGCGTGAACTCCACGACCTGTCGGTATTACGATCTTTTTCCGCCGGAGGATTCTTACTGTCTTTTCGAACTGCAGTTCCTGCATATACATTAATGTATCGTGCAGAGTTGATGAATACACCATAACCTTTTGATGAAACATAGAATGGAACTGGCGCATGTGTTCTTCCATTATCTTTTCCTCCATAATGATCCATGTGCAGCTGTAATATCTTTCCCCTTTGATGCACTGTTTGAAAATTCAGCCCAAAACCGTAGAGCTGTTCTTCTTTCTCCAGGGGAAAACGCAAAAAATCTGTACAAATGGAAACGCAGATGCAACAGTTTTTGATAATGCCTCTTTATTTGGTTTAGCACCTGATGCCGTTAACAGATCGTATGCCTCTGGCTGGCCAACAACTCCTTTCCACACGCCGGGAGCAACTTCTGTCCAGTTGATTTGCTGTGCATGTGTTGTAAATACAATACAAACTAAAGTAAAAAGAGTGATCTTGATTTTTGAAACTTTCATATTACTTTAAAATAAGTTTAAACTCAAAATTTTTTAAATGGCTGACAATTCGATTTTTTCGTTTTCGCTTGTTTGAAAACTGAACGCATTGCCGTTCAGTATTTCTGCTTTTTTGCCGTTACGTATTAACTGTACTGCTTTACCCGGCCATGGATTCTCCATATTACAGGGTCTGCCTTTTTCACTTACGATCTTTACAAATTGAACCTTACCATTTTTTAAACTGCTGCTGATTAAAAAAGCTCCGTATGCACGCAACTGTTCAAAGCTTGCATCTTTTGTGTGATTCCAGTTGGGAAATATCCTTACCACGGCTTCATAACTTTGCAGCAACATTTCATTAATGGTAAGCGGCACTGCAGCTAATGTTTCAATACCGCCGCATCCTTGTACAATGTACAGGTTGGGTAATGGATT
>JAACZX010000452.1 GCA_009996555.1 Chitinophagaceae bacterium
CAATAACAGTATGGCAACGCACAATGCGCAAAAGAAACGGGCGGCGTCCCCATCGTTGTCCTTCCGGTCTTGTGTCGGTTAAGATGTGTTCTGCTTTCAGCCTGGCACCTTGCCCGTCAATTGCACCTTCGCCGGTGATGCCAATATTGGTTGCATCAACAGCAACAACCAATGCCCAGCCAACATCAATACCCAATCCTTCTGTAAACGGATCCAGGTTTCGGTAATCAGCAAGATTTGTGCTTCCAAGCAAACGGGCATCTTTCTGAAAATGAAGCGTAACGTTGCTTTTTATTTCAATAGTGCCCGAAAGATATACACCTGCAGGGAAGTGTACTTTTCCTCCACCGCTTCTGGCACATTCATCAATTGCCTTTTGTAAAAAAACAGTGTTTAATGTTTTTCCATCGCCCACTGCTCCATGTTTTGTTACATCTGCATCAGCAGCATATATTCTGCAACATGCCGTTGTCCAAAGAAGAATTACAATAAATCGTTTAAACATTCCGGTTCAGATTACTTTGTTGCACTAATCAAGTTCACCTGCTTTCATTTTCTCTTTCGCATTTACAGATGCAGCATCTACTTTTCCTTTCACCACCACTTTAATTACTGTTGCAATCGGGTCAATTGCATTTGCCGGTACAGTTATTACAGCAGCATCAGCTTTCTTTTTTGTTTTCAGCTTTGCAGCGTTTGCCAAAAGTGAAGCACTTACAATTTTATTTTTCAAACCTGGTATAGTGATCTTGCCATCATCAGGCCAGTTGAATACTGTAAAATAGAGAGTTGTTGTTTCCGAATTTTCTTTTTTGGTACAACGGCCCCAGTCAAACAATCCAAACGGACTGGCTTTTGTTCCGTAAATAGATTCACCATTTACTTTCATCCATTTTCCCAATCCTTTCAACAGGTCAATACTTTCCTGCGGAACACTTCCATCAGCTTTCGGTCCAATGTTCAGCAAATAGTTGCCGCCTTTTGAAGCAATATCAACTGTGTTGCGGATAATGGTCTCTAATGATTTCCAGTTTTGCGCATAGCTTTTGTATCCCCATGTTTCATTCATGGTCATACATGTTTCCCAATCTTTTCCATCCAACTCATTCAGATTCGGAATTCGTTGTTCAGGAGTTTTATAATCACCTGGATAATTTGGACGCTTCAACCTGTCGTTTGTAATAATATTTGGTTGCAGTTTTAAAAGCGCATTGAATTTTTCTGCAAATTCATCCGTCATACCTGTTGGCGTATCCCACCAGAGTACAGCCACATCACCATAGTTTGTCAACAATTCTTTTACCTGTGGAACAGCTATTCCATCAATGTATTCAGCCATGGTCTTGGTTGTTTGCAAAGGATCCCAATGACCACTGTTTGCAGCAGTATAAGCATCAATCTTTGCTGAATCGGGATTTGCCCAACCCTCGCTTGTTACTTTTCGTGCTGCAGCACCGCCGGGGTTTACCCAGTCCTGTGCCTGTGAATAATAAAAACCAAGCTTAATACCGTGTTTACGGCAGGCTTCGGCCAA
>JAACZX010000453.1 GCA_009996555.1 Chitinophagaceae bacterium
CCAAGCCGATCATCCTGTACAATGTTCCCGGACGTACAGGACGTAATATGACAGCGGCCACAACCATCCGTCTTGCAAAGGATTTTAAAAATATCATTGGTATTAAAGAGGCAAGTGGCGATATGGTACAATCAATGCAGATATTGAAAGATAAGCCTGCCGATTTTCTTGTTGTTAGTGGCGATGATAACCTGGCAATGGCGCAAATAGCCTGCGGTATGGATGGTGTTATTAGTGTTGCGGCAAACTGTCTTCCAAAGCAGTTCAGTGAAATGGTGCGCTTGTCATTACAAGGAAATTTTGCTGCGGCTAAATTGCTGAATGATCAAATGCTGGAAGCCTATGATCTTTTGTTTGCAGAAAATAACCCGGCTGGTGTAAAAGCATTTATGACAGAGCTGAAGTTGTTGGGTAACCATCTGCGTTTACCTGTTGTTCCTTTAAGTGAAGGATTACACACTTCCGTGCAACAGTATCTGCAGCGCATGGCGTAAGATTTTCCCTCTATGTATAATAGCTGGCATCGGTTGGTTTGCTTATTTACAGCATTGATTTTTTGCTGCGGGTACACGTTTGCTCAAATCACAGTTCGGTTTCAACTAAACCGGCAACCTTTAACCCACCAGTCCGATGATGTTTTTCTTGCCGGAAATTTTAACGGATGGAATCCTTCTTTGGAAGCCTGTCGGTTTTCCAAAAATGCTGATGGGAAGCTGCAATATGAAGTAAAGCTGAATCAGCCCGGAGTAATTGAATACAAGATCACTCGTGGGAGCTGGACAAAAGTTGAATGTGCAGCTGGCGGAGCTCCTATTACTAACAGGGTTGCCAAAGTATCATCCGACACAACAATTTATATTTCTATTGATGGGTGGGCCGATGATATGCCGGGCCGTCCTCCTGTTTCTACACGATCAAAAAATGTGTTTGTGCTTGATACTGCATTTTCTATCCCACAGTTGAAACGTAAAAGAAGAATATGGGTTTATTTGCCAGAGGACTATGCGTTTAACAAAAAAAGGTATCCCGTTATTTATATGCATGATGGGCAAAACCTGTTTGATGTTATCACATCTTCATTTGGCGAATGGGGTGCAGATGAGGCAATGGATACAGTCAGGAAACGAAATCAATGTATTATTGTTGGCATTGATCATGGTGATAGTAAACGGATGAATGAATACAATCCCTACGATTCAAAGTTTGGAGAAGGGGAGGGCGATGCTTATGTGGATTTTCTTGTGCAAACATTAAAGCCCCATATTGATCAGCGTTTCAGAACAAGACCGGAAGTAACAGCTACATCTGTAGCCGGAAGTTCAATGGGCGGACTTATTTCGTTTTATGCAGTAATGAAATATCCATCAGTATTTGGCCAGGCAGGTGTTTTTTCACCGGCGTTTTGGACAGCACCGGATCTATTGAAAAAAGTAGAACAAACAGCTTCTGTAAAATCACCATTTTATTTTGTATGTGGAGAGCTGGAGGGAGAACAAATGGAAAAAGATATGGAGGCGGTGTACAAAC
>JAACZX010000800.1 GCA_009996555.1 Chitinophagaceae bacterium
GGCTACTTGCGGTTTATGGGTCAATTGTGCAGTAAGGGAGAAGGTTATTATGATAGTTAAGACCTTAAAGAGATTCAACCATTTTATGAAACTCAGAAACTTTCACTTTGTAATATTTGCATAATGCAGATAATGTGCTAACAGACAAATTAGCTTTTGCAGTTTCTATCCTCCCAATATGAATATTGGTATCGTTATAAACATCTTCTTGGGTAAGACCTTTCTCCTCCCTTAATTGTTTTGCAACTAAAGCAATTCGCTGTAAAAGTTTTGTATCTCTGATCTGCCCCATTTGAACACTCAAGGTGGGGGTAAACCATTTTTTTGACAATGACGAATATGTCATTATCTTTAATGAACGAAGTTTTGTGTTGTGAAAAATTTTTCCACCATTGAAATAAATACCTTCCACCTAAATAGTGAAAGTGACCTTTCCTTGCTATTCAAGGAAAGTCACAAATCATTGTGTTTTTTTGCTGGTAGGTATGTAAAAGATGTAAATGCGGCGCTAGACATTGTCGAGGAAAGCTTTGTAAAAGTATGGGCTAAAAGAGAGCAATTTAATTCAGATACGGGTCTACGGAGCTATCTCTACAAAACAGTTCATAACGGTTGTCTTAAGTGGTTAGAGCAGGAGAAACGCAAGGCATCCATTCTAGAAACATACTGCATTATTTCAGAGTCCACGGAGCAAGCCTGTTTTGAGAATATAGTAAGGGCAGAAACGCTCCGGCAATTGCATACTGCAATCGGGCAATTACCCAACCAGTGCCGCACAATTGTTCAGAAGCTTTATATCGATGGGAAAACTGTGGCAGAAATAGCCACAGAAATGAACCTTACAGCCAGTACAGTCAAAAATCAAAAGGCCAGGGGCATTAAACTACTCAAAATAAAATTAACTTGAATTTGGCCGCATAGCCGTCAATACAAACCCGAAAATGCTTGCTTGCTGGCATATAGATACTAGCACTATACTAGGTAGATTAAGCGTATATAGAGCGTATCGGATGTAAAAATGCGACACGATTTACAAGCGTTTTTTGTACTGGACATTCAAGTTTCAGCAACCTCAATGTCTACTATTACCAATCCCTCCATTCAGAGGCAATTCCATCACCGTCGCCATACTTATCCGGATCAATCCCGGCAGCAATGGCTATCTGGTCAAATAATTCACAGAGGTCTTCACGCTCACCCGTTTCAATAAGGCAGCCATCATTTTCATCATTCAGCTCGTTTAAACCCTCAACGGCAGTTTGAAATAATTTTACTTTCTGTTCTTCAGGAGCATCCACCCCAATCGTGTTTAGGTCGGCGATTAAACGGTCAAGAATTGTTTCTGCGGCACTACAGTTCTCCTCGCTATATTGTTCCATTCCTTCCAGTCCATGTTCTTCATTCGGAAAAAATGCTTCCCTCCAGTTGTTAAACGGGTAAACGGACTTTGTTTGTTCCAGTTTTTCTGAATAAGTCATTTGTTTAAATTTTTGCTGTTGATTGAAAATAATCAACCAATAGAA
>JAACZX010000055.1 GCA_009996555.1 Chitinophagaceae bacterium
ACCAAAAAATTTGGTGGTACAAAGTATGGTGTTTGGGGTTGTACCCTTGGATTTATTGCCGCTTTCTGGCTGGGACCATGGGGCGTTATCATCGGGCCGTTTGTTGGAGCATTTATTGGCGAAATGATTGCACAAAACAATTCCACCATTGCATTAAGAGCGGCAATTGGTTCTTTTGCCGGCTTTCTTGCCGGAAGCTTTTTGAAACTGGTGATCTGTTGTTTTATGCTGTATTATGTAGTAAGCAGCATATAAGAAACAGCACCTCATCCCTCCTTCTCTCCGATAGATAGAAGGCGGCGCTTAAGCAAATAAACAAGCTTTACTTCTTACACTTCATCTTTGTAAATACCTCTTCATCATTCAGAGAATACAACATTAAAATTTGACTCTTTGATAAGTAAGGGCTGTGGAAAGATGGCTTCCACTACTGGGGGAAGTCGGACGGGGGCCTGAACGTAAAATACTTCTGCGAAAAATAACTGAAGGCCACTACGAATACAGTTGTGCAGATCTTGGCCAATGTAGCATACATGTGAAATGTTTCTACAAATATTTTCAGGAAAAAATAGTTGAGGAGAATGGCTCCCAATACCACCACCATGTATTTGGGTAACTGCTCCCGCTTACGCACTGCACTTCCTTCAAACACCACATAGCGGCTCAGAAAAAATCCCACCGGAAAGGTTACAATGAACGACATAAGGAACGCAGCTATATGCGGGCTCACTGTCATAAACGGCGTATGCACCATTTCTTTGTGCAGGATGAAATTGTAGCTGATATAAAACAAACTGATATCAAGCAAGGTATTACCACCGCCGCAAGCTGCATAACGAAATGTTTGCATGGGCATCAGTTTTTTGAATGGCGGATAGAACCAATCAATAACAGCATGAATAAAAACAACAACCCGGGTGACCATAGAGGCGGCAAAGTTAATTGTTAAACGATAAGTTGCAAGTTTAAAGAACCGGAATAACAGTATTTAACAGTCCTCCACATAATCTCCACAGCATAACATCTCAGGTATTGAGAACAGCTGTTTTGCATGTAATTTTGCAGCATGTGGAACATGCGTTTATTAATTTTATCTGTGTTGCTTTTTTTGTTGGGCTGTAATAGCACAGCACAAAAGAACACAGAACTTTCTGCTGATGATTTTGAAAAAGGATTACAGCAATCCTCTGTTCAACTTCTGGATGTGCGTACTGCCGGTGAATACAGAAGTGGACATATTCAATCTGCCCTGCAAGCAAACTGGAATGATGAAAAGGAATTTGCAGAACGTACTGCGGCTTTGGACAAACAAAAACCGGTATATGTTTACTGTCTCAGCGGTCCACGTAGTTCAGCTGCTGCAAAATGGTTAAGGGCAAATGGATTTGATCAAGTGATAGAATTAAAAGGCGGATTCAGTAACTGGAAACGCAGTGGCAAGGCTGCAGAAGGTGTTGCCAATATCAAACAAATGACCATGACAGAATACCAGCAACAAATTGCAGGTAAGGAATATGTGCTGGTTGATTTTGGCGCAGAATGGTGCCCGCCATGCCGTAAAATGGAACCCATCATTAACCAGTTTCTTGCAGAAAATAAGGAGGTCTTTTTCCTGCGGATTGATGGTGGAATTCATACCAACCTTATGAAGCAGTTAAATGCAGAAGCATTACCCACTTTCATTCTTTTGAAGAACGGACAGGAAACCTGGCGCTATCAGGGCGTGCTTACTTCAGCAGAACTGAATACTATCTGGGCAACGAAGAAATAGTAACTTTAAAACACCGCTGCTGACCATAAGTTCAGCAGTAGCATTCTATAGTCACATGGACGCAATCACCAATACAAAAGCATCGTGGTACAGGGAATGGTTCAATTCCCCCTACTATCATCATTTATATTTTCACAGAGATCATGAAGAAGCGGGTGAATTTATTGATGGATTACTCGACAAACTGCAACCTTCACCCAATGCTTTTATGCTTGATGTGGCCTGTGGCAGAGGACGACACAGTATTCATTTAGCTTCAAAAGGATTCCGGGTAACGGGTATTGATATCAGCGAAGACAGTATTGAAGATGCAAAAAAATCGGAAAGTGAACGACTGGAGTTTTTTGTGCACGATATGCGTTTACCCTTTCGCATGAATTACTACAATTATGCATTTAACTTTTTCACCAGTTTTGGTTTTTTCCGAACAAGACGTGAACATGATAATGCCATCCGCACCATTGCACAGGCATTAAAACCCGGCGGCATTTTTGTGATCGATTACCTGAATGCACATTACATCGAAAATCATTTGCAATACAAAAGTGAATTTCAGAAAGACAATGTGAACTATTACATTACTCGCTGGCTGGATGAAACTCATTTCTACAAGAAGATCGTTATTGAAGATGAAACCAATCTTGAAGAGCCGGTTGAATACACAGAGAAAGTGGCCAAATTTTCACTAGGCGATTTTAATGATATGTTTTCGTTTCATGATCTGCAGGTGCAGGATGTTTATGGCAATTACCACTTTGAACCATACCATGTAACAGATTCACCACGCCTGATCATTGTTGCAAAGAAAGTGAAATAACGCTGGTCGGCTTAACGGCCAAAGCTTCCCACATTCGCTTTTTTGTTATTCAGCAGCATCCATCTTGCCGATTCATACAAAGCAATGGTTTCAATAGCCATTTGTTTTTTTGTCTCGTTGTATTTCTGAACCGAAAGTTGGGGAGAATTAAAATGCAGTGGTACCAACGTGTCTTTTTTCAGGTTCATGTTTAGCATATAATAATATCCGTTGTTCACCATCCCGATCTTTGCTTCGTCATGATGAATAATGAATGCAAAATCTTTACCGGCTGGTTTGCGCAACAGATCACGACCAATTGTACTGTTGGTGTACGATTGATTTAACAAACCGGCTATCGTTGGCAATACATCCACCTGGCTTACCACATCTTTTCTTTTCTCAGGTTTAATAAATCCTGGTGCATAAAACAGCAAAGGAATATGTTCATCCGTTAAACGCTCATTTGTCCATGCATCAGGATACAAAGCTGTAGCGTTTCCTTTTACACCATGGTCGCCGACAAATACAAACAAGGTATTGTTAAACCATGGTTGTTGTTTTGCTGTTTCCATAAACTGGCGGATGCTGTAATCAGCATACAACAATGCGTTCAGTTCCTTTTGTGAATCAAATCCATATTCTTTCAGCAGTTTTTCATCAACAGGATTAGCTGCCACTGCAGCTGTATCTTCATTTGGTATTACAAACGGACGATGATTATCGGCAGTTTGTATAATACTGAAAAAAGGCTTTTTCTGTTGCGACAACACCTGGTTTGCTTCTTTAAACAGATTCTTATCACTGATGCCCCACACATTGAACTTTGGACTGGCATACATTCCTTCTTCATACAGATGCAGGTCTTTCACATTATCTACCAGCAACCCTTTAAAATTGTTGAACTCACTGTTACCACCAATGAAATAAAACTTTTCGTGCTGCTGAAATGAATTAAGGATCGTATGCTGATCAAGCGCTTCTGCATTACGGGTTGAAAACTTACTGAGCTGTACATCAGGCACACCTGTGAGTAAGGCATACACACCTCTTGCAGTACCAAAATGAGGAGAGAAACAACGCTCAAACAGCAAACCTTCGCTGGCCAGTTGCTGCAAGTATGGTGTTGCATTCAACGGATTTCCACTCAGGCTTGTTTTATACATACTCAACGATTCACAGATGACCAGCACCACGTTCATTGGTTTAGCCGATTCGTTAAATGTTTCTGTACGTTGAAAATTGAGCATAGCTGCATCTTGTGGAAGTTGCAGCAACTGCTTCATTGTTTCAAACTGCGCCTTTGCACTTCCATCATCTGTGAATGGCTTGCGGAAACGAAGCGTAGTGAAAAAATTCTCCAGCGGATTCAACGCCAGGTATGCTTTGAAATTATCACCAAGCCTGAAAGCATCTTTCCATGTTAAAGGCTTGGCCGGATTACTACCGGCAATACCAATTAACAACAACAATAACATCCATACTGTACGCATGGGCTTGAACGGATGGTTAACGGTATGTACTTTTCGATGACTGCGTTGAAAAAACAAATAAAGCACATAAACCACCAGCGACAGTAACAGGAATATCCAAAACAATGGGTATGACTGCCACAACATACTCATGGAAATGGCAAAGTCTTCAATAAAATTGAGGGCGCTTGCATTGAGCCTTGTTTCCACATAATCAAAATGACCAAAATCGGCACCAAAGAAAAACAGCAGCAAACTGCTCACCACTACCAGGTAAATGATCCAGAAGCGTTTGGTGCTTTTTGATTGAAAAGGCGAAAACCTGTTGAAACTGCCGGCAATAAGTAATGGTGCCAGTAAAATACATACCCAACGCAGATCAAACCGCACACCCATTAAAAAGGACGGCACCGCTTCTGCAAACGATATCCCCTCAGGACGGAAAGAATAAAAGGTAAGTACACGCATGAAGCTGAAGAGCAACATGAAAAATACAAACAAACGTAATACCCAGCGGGATGTTGGTGGTAGTTGAAATTGATGACCCATAGTTTCCTTAAGCAACGGCAAAAGTAGAAAGAATTATTTTGCTGAAAGTTATATTCCATAAACGGTTTGTTATATTTGACAATATCATGCTCCAGCCTGTATTACAATTGGACCGTTCCCTCTTTTACTACATCAACAACCGGTGGAGTAATGATGTGTTTGACGCCCTGATGCCCTTTATCCGCAACCAGTACTTTTGGGTGCCGCTTTACCTGTTCCTTCTTGTTTTTGTAGTTGCCAACTTCCGTACAAAAGCGTGGTGGTGGCTGCTGTTTTTCCTGGCTTCATTTGCATTAACCGACCTCATCAGTGCACAGGTTGTAAAAGCACTTGTGGAGCGGCCACGCCCCTGTGTGGATATTGTGGCTTCGCAATCAGTACGGATGCTCATCCCCTGCAGCTATAGCTACAGTTTTGTTTCATCGCACGCCACAAACCACTTTGGTATGGCCATGTTCATTTTTATGACCATGAAACATTTTGCCAAGCCTTGGGTATGGCTGGCTTTTGCATGGGCTGGTATTATCAGCTTCGCCCAGGTTTATGTGGGAGCTCATTTTCCAATGGATGTATTAGGTGGCAGCGTACTTGGCTTGCTGATTGGTCACAGAATTGCTTTAATTTTCAACAAACAGTTTGGAGGATTACAGGTTAACTGATTGTTGCTTATTTTCAACAAAACGTACAGTTAATCAAAGGATTGTATCTTTGAACTTTCAAAAACAATGGAAATATTCATATTACTTGTTCTTATTTTTTTAAACAGCCTTTTTGTAATTGCTGAGATCACGCTGGTTTCAGCCCGCCGTTCCCGACTTGAAATGTATGCTGCAAAAGGCAGCAGCAGTGCCCGTACCGCTCTTGAACTGGCAGAAAACCCGGAGATCTTTCTTTCAGCCGCACAGATTGGTATTACACTTATTGCCATTCTTACGGGTGTGTATTCCGGCGAAAAATTTGGCAAAGACCTCTCCCCTTTCTTTGAAAAGTTTGCTTTACTGAAACCATACGCTGAAGAAATTGCGACAGGAATTATTGTGGTAATTGTTACCATTCTTTCCATCATACTGGGCGAACTTATTCCAAAACGCATTGGGCTGATGAATGCGGAGAAGATTGCCATGGCTGTTGCAAAACCCATGAAGGTGTTTGCGAAAGCGGTTCACCCCATTGTTTGGTTCCTTAACAGTTCCACTAATCTTATTTTCCGTTTACTGAATATTAAAACAGTTTCAGAAAACCATGTAACGGAAGAAGAGATCAAAGCCATCATTAGCGAAGGAACAGAACAGGGCACCATTGAAGAAGCTGAACAGGAAATTATTGAACGTGTGTTTCATCTGGGCGACAGGAACATTACATCGCTGATGACCCATCGTAATGATATCATCTGGTTTGATCTGAACGATACTGAATCTGCTATTAAAGAAAAAATTGTCAGAGAGCCTCACTCTATTTACCCCATTTGCGAAGGTGATCTTGATGATATTAAAGGCTTTGTTTCAATTAAAGACATGTATGTGTCTGATGATTTTACATTGTTTAAAGATCTGATGAAACCGGCTCTTTTTGTGCCCGAAAACAACTCGGCTTACCAGGTGCTGGAAAAATTCAAACAGGGAAAAATACACAGTGCTTTTATTGTTGATGAATATGGAAGCGTACAGGGCATGATTACCCTCAACGATATTCTTGAAGCAATTGTGGGCGATATTCCTGAACCGCATACAGATGACTACGAGATCGTAAAACGTGACGACGGTTCTTACCTGATTGATGCGCAAATTCCTTTTTATGATTTCCTTTCCCGTTTTGAAAAAACAGAATGGATGAATGAAGGTGAACAGGAATTTGATACGCTGGCTGGTTTTATTTTACATGAACTGGAACGCATTCCACATGCAGGCGATAAATTTGAATGGAAAGGGTTTACGTTTGAGATCATGGATATGGACGGACACCGCATTGATAAGGTGCTGTTGCATGTGCCGGATGATGTAAAGCAACAGGAAGAAGCAGAATAAATTCTGCTTCTCAGTATTTGCAACAATGTGTTTTTGATTAATCTTCCTTTTCTATCACATAAACCAGTGAGCTGCATTCTTCTTTACGGATCAGTGCATTTGCATTTGACAACAGTCCGTTCCAAAGACCACGCAGGAAAAAGCCCTTCTTATATTTTTCGCTGAGCAGCGAAATGTAAAAACTATCGAGCCACATACGTCTTGTTCCAATTACCCGCAGGCCATGGCGCTTCATTAACACCCGCATGGAGTTGGGCGAAAAGTGATACAGATGCCTCGGCACATCATAACTTGCCCAATACTCTTTGTAAACAGCTGCATCTTTACTTTTGTAATTCGGTACTGCAATAATCAGTTTGCCTGTTGGCGCAAGTAAGTCTTTAATGCGGTCAATATATTCGTCTAACTGGTGAACATGTTCCAGCACATGCCACATGGTTATTACGCTGTATGTCTGTTCAGGTAAAATAAACAGGTCGTCCGAAGGATAAATATCGCAGTTGTATTTTTTAATGGCTTGTGCCCTTGCTTCGGGATCAGGTTCCAGCCCCACAGCATTCCATCCTGCTTTTTCCATGGTATGCACAAATGTGCCCATACCGCTGCCAATATCAAGCAGCATACCCACCTGCCGCTTAGCTGCTTTTTTCACCAGCTTCTCTTTCGACATCATGGTGAAAAAACGGGCACCGTGGTATAATAAGTTAATAAGTCCCTTTTTCGTATTGCTATGAGAAATGTAAGCAGATGAATTGTAATAAGGCCCGATCTTATCTTCTGCAGGAGCATTTAACGTGTACCTGAAACCGCACATACCGCATTCGGCAATGGTAAAGGTTTCATTACTTACAGTATGATCTTTTGCAGTTAAAACAGGTTTGATCGTTTCGTTCTTGCATACCGGGCAATGGGCATAATTCATCAGCTGAAGGTTCATAATTGGCGCAGTTCGTTTCTGGGTCATAAGGTTCGGATTTTGTGCAATGCCGGCGCTTCGTTCAACTTCAGTTTTCTGTTGTTTCCCTGGCTGCCCCATTGCTTTGAGGAATTTGCGAAATACAAAATAGCAATTAATGCAGACAAGAACAATGCCACGGCGAGCACCCACCAAAGATTGAGGGGTTTTCTGTTTGTGCCCGTCAGTAATTCCGTCATCTCTTCGCTTGTTTTTTCCTCTTCGCCCACACGTACAGAATGCAGCGTATTCTTACGAATGATCTTTTCGGCTCTTACGGGAGTTGAGCTAACTGTTTCAAAAAGAGAACTGAACTGCAGATTCTTTTGTTCATCTCTGGTGAACACACCAATTCCCTGTAAAGTAGCGGCACCGCTTTCAGCTAATGACTGCTGAAAATTTTCTGAAAATTGCAGTTGTGTTTGTTTCGCAGTTGGGGCATCAATACCTAACTGGCTTTGCAGCCATTGGCTAAACTCTTCATCATGTTCCTTTGCAAGGGGTGAAAAATGAAGCACAAATTCCGGGGCATATAAAACCCTGTTGGGAAAATCAAGACGGGCAGGCAGATGCTCTACCGAAAACGTACCGATACCCTGTAAAGAAATCTGCTTCCGGAAAGAAAGATAATGTACTACCTGTTCAACCATGCCCTCTTTATTGCTTTTGGTCAAAAGTAAGCCTTATTCCGGCAAGTAAGTTAAAACCAACCACTTGGTAATTATTCCATCGCTGGTAGGTTTTGTTGAAGATGTTATTAAACTGTCCCCACACACTAATGAGCGGATGCACTTTGAACTCCATCCCGGCATTAAGATCAAACACAGCAGGTAAACGATCGGTACCGTTTGGTATTTTCTGGTAAACAGGCCCCTGCCATGCAAACAGATCAGACTTTACCATGATCTTTTTATTTGGCTGCCAACGTAATGCTGCTGTTAACTCCACCGGCACAAAATGCCAGGGACGGGCCTCATCCTGTTGGTTGAGGAAATTATAAATATCCAGTTTGGCACTGGCGTTAAACTGATCCTGCGCTACAAAACCAAGTTCTGCCTGCGAATGAATTGCCTGAAGTTTTCCTTCACGCACTACTTCAAACAATCCGGGTTGAATTTTATTGCTGTATAACGGTAAACTCAGGAACTCAGTAAAGCCAGATTGAATGCGGTAGTTGAATGAATTGGCCACCGTTCCTTTGAACCCTCCATAAAACTCAGTAATGCGGGTGTTGTATTGCGACAATGGCTGGTTGATCCATGGGTTTTGCGATACCAGGAACTGGTAACTGTTCTTACGCACATACCCCGTCCAGCCTGCAGTAAGAATGATCTGTTTTTCCTGCAAATGCACATCCACCAGTACATCGGGCAGCACATTCAGCTTGCCTTGGTCCCATGTTGGGCGGATGCCTCCTTTTATAAACAGCCTTGATGTTTTGAGCATGGCGGCTGCGTTTAAGAAAAAGAGATTGTTGCTGTATGCTGTTCCACCGGTGGGTGTATAAGTAGTAAGGTCAACATTACCACGCACAAGCATACCAAAGCTGTTACCGAAACGCACTTCTACCGGCAGGTCAAGTACGCCGTTTGTTTCGGTTGAACGTGTATCACTGAAAACATTGATATTAAGATCGGGATTGTAACTGATGCCAAAACGGTTCACAAAAGCATTGCGCACACCAGCTCTTATATTAATTGTTTGATAAGGCTTCCGTAGCGAATCATCCTTTGTATTTGCAAAAGCAGCATCTGGACCATACAGGTAAAAGGTTTGGTTTTGATAACCGGCTTTACCATACACTTCTACCTTATTAAGCACCGTGTTGAGATTGGCTGAAAAAGAAGTGTTGCTGAAACGCTGTACCCGCATTTTACCACGTTGCGAAAGATGATTGGCAAAAAGAGTGAAGTTTGTTTTCTTTCCATCGCCCAATGAAAAACCTGCATCAATTAACGGGGTATTATAATTACCATAACCGGCTTTAATGTAATTGCTGTTATGCGCCAGCCCTGTGGAATCAATTTGCAGCGACATGGGTTTTAACCCAACCGGCTGCAGATTAAAGAACAGGTTTTGTACCGGGATATTGTATGCAAGGTTAGGTGCCCCGGTTTCAGGTGCAGGTGGTGTAGCATTGAAATTGATCTTTACAGCATTTTTTAATACCGGTTTAAATACCGATA
>JAACZX010000456.1 GCA_009996555.1 Chitinophagaceae bacterium
CCGGAATCTCTAAACGTGATGGAACAAATCTGTTATATCTTTTGGTGTCGGCTATTCCGAGGTTATTTCGCTTTTGCATTTCTGTTTGCATATTATTGACACCTGCTTCAATAGTGTATGAATCGATAGGGTTGCCGTCGCTGTCTTTCATTTGTATAATGGCGAGATAGGAGAGGTTGTCATTTTCGAGCATTTGATCTTGATAAAATTCAAGAGCCCTGGTAGTTTCTTCAAGACTTGCCATTTGTAGTAGAGTTTACAATGATGGAATAATGTTCAGGTAAGGTGCAGTCTATGTAGCGTAAACGTTAGCAGAGGATATGATAGAACAAAATATAAAAAGAATTCAATTTGTAATAGGGTGTTTTCCCCGGAATGTGGATACTGTGTCTAATGTAATACCGTCAGAGTTTGACCGTTATGCACAATTTTCTGTACTTTTAACTGCGCATGAAAGTTCTTTTTGGTTTACAGTTGAATAAATAAAACTAATCGGTTAGCAATTCGGTTAGCAAGGCAAAAGACAGCAATTAAATTATTGTATCATAAGCGGTTAAGAGAAATTCAAAGGACCCGTCCGGTCCGCAAGAAGAATAATCAACTTCATCAAATCCCCTGGAATATCATAGTTCTGAGGGGATTTTTGTTTCTATATACTTCAAAGAAACATTTACTTCCATAAACTTCACGGTGACCTATTAGGTGACCTGTATGAGAACATGAATTCAGGTCACCTGCACAGTGTTCTTAAAATGTTTTATAGCGATCTTATACCGTTAGCCTTCAGTGCTTTAGAGATTTTTTAACAGCGAGAATTTTAAAAAATCAAAAAAGAAATTTTATGTTTGCAGAACAATCAGGATTACCTGATAATTTGAAACTTTCTCCTCTCCCAAAAGTTTCAACAAGGCTTCCCGAAGCTAATATTATGATCTATAGTCACCGAATCTTTCCTCGAAAAGGAAAGATGAAAGCGGACATCGGGATGTGTCCACTTTATCTACGCATCATTTGCGGTGAGCGTATTGAGGTTTCATTAAACAAATGGATTAATCCTCAAAAATGGAATTCAAAGTCACAGCGTCTTGTAGGTAATACCCCAGAGGCAAAAGCAATTAATGACTTTATAAAGAGTGTAGAAGTTAGACTTCATAACATTCATACATCTTTATTAAACAAAGGTGAATTCATTAATGCAGAAATCCTTAAAGCACACCTATTAGGTAAAACAGGAAAGCATAAGACAGTCCTGGAGACTTTTGATTTTCATATTAAGCACAATGAAAAAAACTACAGCTCCGCTACTATCAAGAAGTACGGTTATTGTAGAGGTCATTTGAAAAATTACATTTGGAAGAGTTATAACACTTCTGATGTTTTTCTTTCTAAAGTGGACCTTCCTTTCATAAAGGAATTTCAATTGTACTTATCTGAGAGTAGCCAATTTGTTGGAGAAGCCGGGAAAACAGTTATTAAAGCTGCGAATGAACATAATTCTACATTGAAATATGTAAAGATGTTCAAAACGGTTATTAGAAGTGCTGTTGCTTACAAGTGGTTAGATACTGACCCATTTGCTTTATATAGAGAGAAATATAAGGCAGTGGAGCAAGAGTATCTTAATGAATCTGAGTTGAAGAAAATAATTGAAAAAAAGGTTTCAATTGACCGACTCAGATTAGTACGAGATTTATTTATTTTTTCATGTTTTACAGGGCTTTCTTATGCCGATCTAAAAAAGCTCTCAAGTGAGCATCTTGTGATTGGTATTGATGGTTATAGCTGGATAAATATCAAACGTACAAAAACTAACACTACATGTAAAATTCCGTTGCTGCAACCAGCCAATGAGATTCTTAAAAAATACGCATCTCACCCTTATTGTGTCAACACAGGAAAATTATTACCTGTTTGCTCAAATCAAAAATTGAATTCCTATCTCAAAGAGATTGCTGATATAACAGGAATCTCGAAAAATCTTACCTGTCATGTTGCAAGAAGAACATTTGCAACATTAGCAAGTGATAATGGAGTGCCTGCTGAAACTATAGTTAAAATTATAGGACATGCAGGGTTTAAACATCTTCATTTATATGCCAAAACGGGTGAAATAAAGTTGGCAGAAGACATGAAAATTTTGCGAAGTAAATTCGGAGAAGGCACATTTGAAATTTGTGATGCCATCCCTCAGCAAAAGTCAATTTAGGCTTAAAAGAGCAAACTTTTCTGGCTTACCAGGATCGTAGCCGTAACGATCCTGTATATTAAAATTTCAAAAATGACAACAACAATTGAAGTCCTGACCAAGGCAGATTTAATTCAATTCAAAAAGGATTTGATTGAAGAGATTAATAAGCTTTTTTTAACGAAAACTACTTATCAAGATTCAGAGTATTTTAAGTCTAAAGAAGCTAAACGCATTCTAAAATGCTCTGATAGCACATTGCAGTTTTATCGGCAATCTGGCAGACTCCCGCATAAGAAAGTTGGCGGCGTTTATTATTACACACAAGCCGACATTAACCAGCTCTTGAATTCATAGTTCATCCCAAGAAATGTGAATAGTTAACGTCTATACAAATGTGTATTAAAACATCATTAAATAAGCTACAATGAATCAGAAACAAAAATTATTTTTCACAGCGAAAGAATTACTGGAGAGAGAAGTAAAAGAAATTCCAACTCTTTGGAACCCTTATTTACCCAAAATAGGTTTAGTTGGGCTTACCGGTTCAAGCGATACCGGGAAAAGTACGCTACTTAGGCAATTGGCAATTGCAATATGTGCAGGGCATAATACTTTTTTGGGACATCCACTCCAGCCGGAACACAAAAACGCAATTTATATCTCAACAGAAGATAGTGAGGACGCAATAGCAGCTTGCTTGAGTAAACAATTTGGAAAGAGTGACCCTAATAAGATACCGGGATTAAAATTTATTTTTAATCAGAATGCTCCTATTGAAACTGCATGTAAACTACTTGAAAAAGAAAAGGCAGATATTTTAATTATTGATGCTTGGGCGGATTTATTTCATGGAAATACAAATGATGTTTCGCAAACACGAAGCTCCTTAAATGAATTGAATATGATAGCACAGAAGTACAAATGTCTTGTTGTCATTTTGCACCACACTGTAAAAAACTCAGAGTATAATAAGCCTGATAAAAACAAACTAAATGGATCACAGGGTATAGAAGCTAAGTTGAGGGTTTTGTTGGAACTAAGACCGAGGGGTTTGAACGAGCGAGTTCTAAGCGTTTTAAAAGGGAATTACATTTCAAATAGCGTAAAAAGTAAATCAGAAATTCTACTATTCAATGAAGAAAGATTGCTTTTTAAGGATACTGGTGAAATCCTTGATAAAAGTTCAATTGGAGAAAATGTGCGTGATGCGTTTTCAACTGATAAGAACTTAGGGAATCGAATTGTAAAAATGAAAGCTGAAGGGTTCTCATTTCCTGAAATTTTACAAACAATAAAAGAAGAGTCTCCTGCAAAAAAGCATCCATCTTTATCTACAATCAAATCTTTGTATAAGTCAGCCAGACAAAATGCAGCATAAAGGCTGACTGGCTATCTACTTAATTATATCAATTCCTTATTAAGGAATATATAACAATAGTCTATCAATAGTCAGTCAGGTATTTTTCTATATTCTGACTGGCTATATTTCCCAATCTCTATTTTTTGTTATTTGGCTTTTTATTTATTGCCTTGGCAATAAGGTCGAATAATTTTCGACAGTCAATTCCGATAAGCTCAGCTAATAGTAGTATATCTTTAACTGTAAACTTTTCAGGGTTATTAATTTTATTCATTAAACGGACATAGTTAATTCCAGAGTCTTTTACAAAGACACTTTTAGGAACAATATCAAACACTTCGGCGAAGGATTTAATTCCACCAGAATCGATATAAGCCTTGAGCGCACTATACCTTTTGTCTTTCAATTTCATTGCTTTGGGAAAAGATAGAGTGGAATTTGTGTAAGTATTAAAAAGAAATACTATAAGTAATCATTTATTATTAAAATGGTATTAATTTTAAGTACTAATAAGTCTTTTTTATCGTTAACCTCATGTATACAAAATATGACAATGCGTTATCTATTATTTCTGATTTTTTTGACAGCATGCCAGAATAACTCCCCAAAAGAGAAGATAGTTATGGATGACTCTCCTATGGCAGAAAATGAAAGGTTAAGGAATGCACTTAAAGACACGAAAAAATCCGATGAAAGTTTAAGTAGCGATGCAACTAAGAATAGCAAATTCTGCTACATTCTGTTAACGTATGTTAATCGAGAAATGGGTGATGGTTTAGAAGGATTAAAGGACGTGCAATATCTTACTTGGTCTGATATTTTTGAGGTTACAGAGTTGAGTGAAGAAAAGAAGTTCAGATTAATGGATGAGTTTGAGAAAAAATTTCAAACACAATTGCCTGCCTATTTTAAAGCAATCACAAAGCGAGAAGTTTTTGAGTTTGATACATATGTTGAGGCAAGTAAGCATCTGGCATCAAAAAAAGGGCTGTAATTGTTAGGTATTTGTCTATGAAAAAATTAATAAACTTCTTTGATGGGATTACAGGGTACACTATTGTATTGCTATTAGGGATATTATTTTCTGTATTCTACGCTACAAAAATTTGTATCCGTATTTGGAATATTGAAGAGTTAGATGGTTTATTCTGTTTTTTGATTTGGGTCACTATTGTAGGGGCGGGAATATTTTTGACACTGGTAATTGCATTAATTCTTCGTGAGCTTTTTGAATAGTAGTATGGCTATATAAATTAGTAAATGTGTATTTTTAATTTAAATGTCTAAATCAACTTTTCAAAGAATTTTATACCTAATCGATAACCACCTTTCAAGAGTCGAAGTTTACGCCCAAAAAATAATTGTAGTTGTAAGCGACGAAATGCACCTTCTACAGGAGAATAAATCAGTGATTGCAAATACTGATCTATATTTTTTATATAATCTCCCCGGCGAACCTTTTAAAGTTAGTAAAATTTTGAATTTACTTAAGACTGTCCTATATGGGTGGTATGATGTTGAATTGCTAAGAAATGAAGCGAAAGAGTTTTACTTTGGGTTGATGCATGATGCAATATTTTATCATTACAAAAACGATCCAGCTGCTTTACTTTATGTTGATTGCCTTATAAATGACATGTTAAATCTAATTGATGACGATGAGTACTTTTTGTCTTTGCCGGGCCTTTAGTATTTTAAAAGTATTTTAAGTTCTTCAATTCTTTAAATTTACGAAACGGGTCTGGTCAAAAGGTCTAATCTTAAATGGTCAAATCAATGAGTTCTTATGCAAGTGCCCGACTAAACACCGGATATTGCTTTATTTCAAGTAGCAAATCAAATTATTAAATACAAGAAACGAAAAACAAATAGCATGGCTGTTGAACAAGGACAAATTGTTAAAAACCTAATTCCATCAGAACCGGTAACAATAAACCATGTCCAAGCCTTGGGTAACATGGTTTCAATAAAGTTTACAGGTATTAATAGCAATAAGGCAAATTCTAAAGTCATCAGTTCGGATGAGTTTAATTCTTTAGAAGTACTTACAGAAGAGGGAGCTTTTAATTTCAAAGGTGATCCAACTCGGTTTGCACTATTTGCAGAAGCTGAACGGATCAATTCAGCATATCAATTCGATCCATTATTTGCTGTCAACTGTAGTATTGTTGACCCACTTCCGCATCAGGTTGAGGCAGTTTATAAATTTCTTCTACCTCTTCCTAAAATACGGTTTCTTTTAGCAGATGATACTGGAGCAGGTAAAACAATTATGACCGGCCTTTTGGTAAAGGAGTTAATGATGAGAGGATTGGTAGAAAGGATTTTGATCGTAACACCTGGTGGTTTAACAAAGCAATGGCAGGAAGATGAGATGGCAATCAAATTCAATATTCCTTTCACATTAGTGAATCGAAGTTTGTTTTCTTCTGATCCTAATATTTTTCATACAGCTCCCAGAATTGTTACTTCAATTGATTTTATTTCACGAGAAGATGTATTGAATGTTGCAAGCAACTCTCATTGGGATTTGATCGTGTTTGATGAGTGCCATAAGCTATCTGCCTATGACTATGGTAATAAACAATATTTGTCTCTTAGATATAAAGCAGCACAAATTCTATCTCAACAGTGCGAACATATTCTTTTACTTACTGCAACACCACACAGAGGCAGAACAGACACATTCAAAAAGTTGTTGCAGTTATTAGACGAAGACATATTTGCAACAGATGAAATTGCATCTACTCGTATAAAAGAGTTAGAACATAATGGAATCAATAAGTTTTTCATTCGTCGTTTAAAAGAGGATATGAAAGATTGGCAAGGGAATCCTTTATATAAGAATCGCTCCACACATACAGTTGCATATCAGCTTACAACTGAAGAAAAGGAATTATATGAAGCAGTAACAAGATATTTGACTAAGAAAAAGGAAGAGGCTTCCGAAACAAAAAATATTCATGTTTCTCTGGCGCTCACCGTAATGCAACGGAGATTGGTGAGTTCTATTTTTGCTATTAAGAATACATTAGAAAGGAGATGGAGAGCATTACAAAGCATTGTTGATGAATTAAATCAAAACCCCAACCTTTGGCATCAAAGGCATAAGATTGATCCCGCATTTAATCAGATTGACGACATTGAAGATTTTGAAGAGTTAGAGGATGATGAGAGAGATGCACTGGAAAGTATCTTGTCCGACCCAAAGAAATTTAAGTTGTTTACTACAGCGAAGCATCCTAATGAAATAATACAGGAAGCAGGAGAAGTTAAGAAGTTGTACGAGATGGCCTTATCGCTTTATAACAGAAGCCAGGAAGAGCAAAAATTCAAAGAGCTACAAAAGTTATTAACCTCAGAAAATGTAATTAACGGAGAAAAGCTTGTAATCTTCACTGAACATAAAGACACACTGCTTTATCTTGAAGAACGTCTCTCAAAAAGTGGAGGATATAAAGTTGCAACAATTCATGGAGGCAAAAATGTGGATGAACGAAGAGAAGCGCAATGGGCCTTTGCAAAACCAGAAACTCAAATTCTAATAGCTACAGATGCGGCGGGTGAAGGTATCAATTTGCAGTTTTGCCGTCTCTTAATCAATTGGGATATTCCCTGGAATCCTAACAGACTGGAACAGCGCATGGGTCGTATTCATCGCTATGGGCAAAAGCAGGACGTGTTGGTATTTAACTTGGTAGCGAGTAATACAAAAGAAGGTAAAGTATTGGAACGATTGCTCACCAAGCTCGATATTATAAGGGATAGCATCGGCGATGATCGGGTGTATGATGTAATACAGGATGTATTGGAGGGAGTCGGTTTAGATGACATTATTAATTCTGTTTTTAACGGAAAACAAACATCATTAGATGAGTTTTTAGCACAAGACGATAATGCGCTGAAATTAAAGTTCTCTGAGAAAATAAAAGAACAAAAAGAGAAATTAGCGCATAGCACGGTTGACTATAAAGATGCGAGGCAATTAAAGGAAAACTCTGACGAAAAAAGATTGCAGCCAATTTATATCCGTTTGTTTTTCGAGAAAGCCTTTCAGCATATTGGCGGTGAATTTACTGAGCTTCGTCCTTCTATTTACCGTATAGACAAATTGCCGGAATCAGTTGCTACTACCCTTCGAAATGTTTATACCATATATGCCGATAATATCAGGCAGATTCAATTCTGTTTTGACAAACAAGTATTTCTTGATTATCAAAATGTGGGTGATCTTGGGAAAGTACATTACATTAATCCAGGCAATCCGGTCTTTGATAGCCTTATTAAAGTAGTGCGAAATCAGTACAGGGAAGATATGTTGAAGGGAACTATACTTATCTCTCCCGATGATAAAGAAGAATATTTGGCCTTTTTTGTAAAATCTCAAATCGTTGATAATAGAGAGAGCAAAAAGGATGATAGTATTGCTGATGAACAGTTGGTAATGGTCTATCAAGCTAAAGACGGTCAGTTTCACATTACCTCTCCTGCGAAGTTTATTGACTTACATGCACCGGCTGAGTTTGCAAAACCAATTGAGCCACCTGAAGTAGTAAATCAAAATGAAGTAGTGCAATGGAGTTTTGCCAATATAACTCATGGCCAGTTTGAAGACACTAAGGCACATGTACAAAAAGATTCAGCAGATCGAAGAAAATATTTGGAAGCTGCTTTCACCCAAGTGATTATGGATTTGCAAGTGCAGATAGCCGAATTACAGGAAAAAGTATTGATGGGTGATGCTAAAGTGCAGGAGAAAATTCAAAAAAAGCAGGACCGAATTAATGAACTGATACTTAAAAAGCAAAACCGTTTAGAAAGCCTCGAATTAATGACACAGCTTAATCCTAAAGCTCCTGAAATATTGGGCTGTGCATATGTTGTGCCCCTTACACAAGTTGAATATACAGGGCATTACGGTATGAGCCGTGATGACGAGTCAGAAGCTATTGCAATGCAGGTGGCAATGGATTTCGAAATAAGTGAAGGTTGGAAACCCAAAGATGTTTCTGCCAATAACGAGGGCTACGACATCCGCAGTGTCAGTCCCGTTGATTTGAAACGGTACATAGAGGTAAAGGGCCGCAGCGGTTCTGATGGCAGTGTAATGCTTTCTGAAAACGAAATGAACCGTTTGGCTCAGTTGGGTGAAGCAGCCTGGCTCTACATCATAGTCAATTGTAAAAGCAATCCAGAGCTGTTTAGAATTCAAAACCCGGCCAAATCCCTGAAATTTGAACTGAAAACCAAGGGAATACAGTATTTCCTGCCTATGAATGAGTGGAAATCCAAATTAATTGAGTAAGTTTGTTCACAAAAAATAATTGTTCACGTTTTCGTGAACACAAAAATTAAGTGAACATGAATGAGCAGGAAATCATACACCTTGCTTTGGAAAATCTTCAAAAGAATACCCAAATACAGGGTAAGTGGGAAGCGCATGACCATCAGGAAACAGATGGACAACTTATTTTAAATATAGACGACCAGCATATCAGGTACTATGTAGAAATTAAGAACGAATTGCGGAATCATCAAATACAGCAAATGATAGCTTTTAATCAGTACCACAAACCTCTGATGGTTGTGGCCCCACGATTATTTCCCAAAATTAAAGAAGAACTCAGGCATAATAACATTGCTTACCTGGAGGCAAACGGCAATATTTTCATGAAGAACAAGGAAACTACCTTGTGGATTGATACCAACAAGCCTTTTGAAGGAGATAAAAAAACGGGAACAAGGGCATTCACCAAAACAGGGTTAAAAGTTGTGTTTCAGTTTCTGATAAATGAAGACTGGATACACAGGCCTTACAGGCAAATTGCAGAGCAAACAGGAACTGGCATTGGTAATATCACAAATATTATAACAGGGTTAAAACAAGACGGGTTCTTGCTTCCAATTGCAAAGAATGAATATAAGCTGACTAACAAAAAAGAATTGCTGAATAAATGGATCGTAGCGTATGACATGCGGCTAAAGCCAACATTGAAAATTGGTACGTTCCGCTTTTTGAAGGAAGAGGACTTTATTAATTGGAAAAGGCTACCAATACGAAACGGTAAAACATGGTGGGGCGGTGAGCCTGCTGGTGATTTATTTACTAATTTTCTACGTCCGGTTGAATTGACTTTATACACAACAGAGACAAGAAACGAACTGATAAAAAATTACAGACTGATACCAGACGATAAAGGAAATGTAAAAGCATATCAAAAATTCTGGCAATATGATGAAGTAAATGATAACGTAGTGCCTCCATTACTTGTATATGCAGACTTGATGAATAGCAATGACAGACGCTGCACAGAAACAGCACAAAAGATTTACGATGAGTTCTTACAAAATAAATTATGAGCAACTGCGGCAGCAACCTGAAATAACAGAAATGCTGTTTGCGTTGGAAAGAGGCTTAGAAAAATTCGGGATCGACTTTTATTTAGTAGGTGCTGTTGCACGAGATGTTTGGATGACTGGAATTAATAAAATATCTCCCCGGCGAACAACAGGCGATATAGATTTTGCGGTCTTGATAAACGATAAAGGAACTTATGAAGCTTTAAAAGAGTATTTAATAAACAGCGAAGGCTTTCACCCTTACAAAGGCAATGCCTTTGTGTTAATATGGAAAGATAAAACTGAAGTGGATTTATTACCCTTTGGAGCTATTGAAGATGAAGAAGGTAAAGTCATAACAAGCGGAGTGGGCTTAACTACCATAAGCTTGCAAGGCTTTACAGAGGTATATGAAGAAGGATTGCCGGAATTAGAACTGGAGGGTAAACACCAGTTTAAATTTTGTACGCTGCCAGGTATTGTTTTATTAAAAATGATAGCCTGGGATGATCGGCCAGTGGAAAGAAGAGATGATATAAAAGACATCAGTGACATATTGAACTACTTTTTTGATATGTACGACAATGAAATATGGGATAACCATAGCGATTTATTTAGCGAAGATGATGCGGAGTTAAAACACATAGCAGCAAGAGTTATGGGTAGGGAAATGAGTAAAATTGCTAAACGAAATGAAAAGCTCTTCAGCAGGATTGAAGGAATACTAAATGCGAACACAGATGATACACCCAACAGTAAAATGGGTGCAATTATGATAGAATATTTTGATAACACGGTGGAAGATAATGTGCAGTTGTTGCAACAATTAAAACAAGGCTTTACAGAATGATGCAGGCAAAGAAACTAATTGAGGTGGCATTACCGATAAAAGAAATATCGGCGGAAAGTGTTAGAGATAAATCTATAAGGCATGGCCATATAAGTACTTTACACCTGTGGTGGGCAAGGCGACCATTGCCGGTTTGCCGGGCTGTTGTTTTTGCAAGCCTTGTACCCGATCCATTAGATGAAAATTGTCCACAGGCTTTTAAAGACGCAGTAGAGACAGTATTAGGGAAGAATGGCAATATCGGCGATCCATATAAACCGTATGATGACATACCTTATACAGTAGCTGTTGATAAAATGGAAGACAACCTGCGTAACAGGTTATTAATGTTCATTGGTAAATACTCCAACGAATTTTCTGCAAACGAAAAGGCGGGAAAAACAACAGCATCTGGTAAACAATTAAGTGATGCAAGCCTCATAAAGTGGGATAATAAAAACAACGAAGAAATTATTAACAAAGCAAGAAAGCTGATTTGGGTTGCTCATAATACAAGTAGCGGCGAAACTGCTACTAAATTATTGGCTGATTTTGATGCGGCATATAAGGCAATTAGGGATACAGAAGATGAATTGTATAGCATAGTGGACAGACATGTTGCCACAAAAGAAATTGCTACTAAAGAAACTGCACTGCGTGATGCTATTGAAGCATTTTTGGATAGAATGCCAAAAGTGTTTGATCCCTTTGCAGGTGGTGGTGCAATACCATTAGAAGCTGCAAGATTGGGTTGCCGCACTTTTGGGAATGACATTAACCCCGTAGCACACATTATACAAAAAGGTAGCCTTGAGTTTCCCCAAAAATTTGGTAAACAAATTACCTATAGCAAAGAAGCATTTGAACAATTATACGGTAGAGCAGAATTAGAAAAATGGTGTAAGGAAAATGGTAGACATGCTGATGCAGAAGGATTGAAAATTGAAATACAAAATCGACTTTCTTTTGATATTGATTTTTATGCACGAAAAATATTGTCGGAAGTTGAAAATGAAATTGGGCAACTATATCCCGCTGATAAAAGTGGGAATAAACCTGTTGCATATTATTGGGCTTATTTCGCAAAGTGTAGTAATCCAAGTTGCCGTGAAAATGTCCCTCTTTTAAAAGATTATTATCTGGTTAACAAAGCCGACAAGAAAGTTTACCTGCAATTGAATGTGTCCGATAAGAAAATTGAATACGAAATCAAATCTGGAACACACAAACAAAGCGCAACATTCGAAAAGAAAAAGTTGATATGTCCTTTTTGTAACAATATTACCAATGATAAAGAATTAAAGGGACAATTTGCTAACGGCAGTCCATTCAAAAAAATATTAGCTGTAATTACAAACGAAAAAAGCGGTAAAGGTTATAGACTTCCTTATGATTTTGAAAACAATATTGAAGAAAGTATTGAAAGGGAAAATGATATTAATGAGGAAATAACAAAAAATGATACGAGGAGTTTTTGGTTAACACTATGGGGCGTAGATACCTGGGGCAAAATGTTTTCAAATCGTCAACTTAATTTTCTAAATGTTTTATCAAAAAAAATTACTGAGTCATTTACAGTTGAAGACTCTGAAAATAAATCATACTCAACTGCTATCGCAACATATTTAGCAATTTGGTTTGACAGAATTGCTGTTGTAAATACCTCGTTTGGAAGATGGCATATTTCCCGAGAAACTCTTGAGCATCCGTATTCAAGACAAGGTATAGCCATGACATTCGACTATCCTGAAGTGAACCCTTTCTCAGGTGGTACAGGAAGTTCTTTAAATATGCTTGATTGGGTAACCAGATACGTTGAATCGGAATCTTCACAACCATTTATTGCTGTATGTGATAATGCAGCAAGTGGGGAAAGAAGCCAGTTCCCAGATAAGTATCTTACTTCTGTCGTTACTGACCCCCCTTATTATGATGCAGTTCCCTATGCTGATTTATCCGATTTCTTTTACGTTTGGCAAAAGAGAGTATTAGGTACTTTATACCCGTTAAATTTTGCAACTCCTAAAACGCCTAAATCAGAGGAATGTACCGCACTAAAGCATCATCATGAAGGAAGTATTGAGAAGGCCAAAAAGCATTTTGAAGATAAACTTCTCCAAATATTCGACGCAATTGAGCATCAGACTGAAAGTGTTGTAAGTATTTTATTTGCTCACCAAAGTACAGAGGCGTGGACAACGCTTTGTAATTCTATTCTTCAAGCCAGAATGAATATTACAGGTAGTTGGGCAATTGACACCGAAATGACAAATAGAGCCATCGGTTTGGCTGGTGCAGCTCTGGAGTCTTCAGTTACGGTGTCTTGTCGTCCATCTCAACGCAATGGCTTTGGAGCATATAAAACCGTAAAAAAAGAAATTGAAAAAACAGTAGCGAAAAAAGTTGATGAATTATATCATCTTGGTTTTCGTGGAGCAGATTTATTAACAGCTTGTTTTGGGCAAGCTGTAAGTGAATTTGGTAAATATGAAAAAGTAGAGAAAGCAGATGGTAGAGAAGTAACAGTAGCAGAGTTATTAGAGATGGCAAGAGAAAGTGCCTTTAATGCCTTATTAAAGGGATTTGATGGGGATGATTTTACCAAATTTTATATTGGCTGGTTACAGTTATATGGTTTTGCAGAAAGTGATTTTGATGATGCTGCTAAATTCAGCCGGGTTGGTTTAAGCATTGATGTGCAGGAATTGTTTGAAGAACATATTTTAATAAAGAATCAAAACAAGCAAACCTTGGGTGGGTTTGAGCAACGTATTAATGCCAATAAAAATATTGGCGAAAAGGCTAATAATTTATTAATTGACCAGGTTCACAGAGCTATGGCCCTGTATAAAGGCACAAACAGGAATGCATTGTTACAGTATATTGGAAAAGTGGCCGGAAGCCCGGAAAGTAATTTCTGGAGAGTAGTAACTTCATTATGCGAGGTGTTGCCATCGGGTAGCGAAGATCATAAGCAGGCAATTGGGCTTGTAACAAATAAAGAAAGCCTGTTACGTGAAAGTAAAACAGTACAAGCTTCGGTTTCAGAACAAACTAAAATGTTTGAATAAAAGCAGATAAATGAATGAAGTCGAAAAAATAGAAAGTCAACTGCCTTATAATCCAAGTGATGTGGATATAAGACAACAACGTTTTTCAATCAGTAATCTGATGAACATGATTACTCATAGTGAAATTGAATTGTGGAGAGAGGAGGATTACCAAAGAAAAGGTAATCAATGGAGTGATGAACAAAAGAGTAGATTAATTGAGTCTCTTATCATGCGAATACCACTGCCAATTTTTTACTTTGACGGAAGTGAGCATCCCTGGAAAATTATTGATGGCTTGCATAGATTAACGACACTTTACACGTTCACAAAGGGCCAAAGTTTCAGACTTGAAAACCTTGAATATTTATCGGAACTAAATGGTAAGTCATTTTTTGAGTTACCATTCAAATACAGGCGAGTTATTGAAGAGTCAACAATTGAAGCTTATTTAATTAATCCAGGGACTCCCGATAAAGTGAAACTAAATATTTTTCAACGTATCAACACTGGCGGTAGTTCACTAAGTAGACAGGAAATCCGAAATGCTTATTATAGAGGCAAGCCATCTGACTTTATCAACAAGCTATCTACTGAACCATCGTTTTTAGATGCAACTGGTAATCGCATTAGTTATAGGCGAATGAAAGATAAAGAGACTGTTTTAAGGTTTTACTCTTTTTATATGTACTTTGATCGATACACTCCACCAATGGAGAAATTCCTTGATTACGCAATGGAATCAGTCTTTACTGTTGATGATAAGACTCTTTCCGACATAAGTGAAAGGTTTCGAAGAAGTATGTTGGCAGCCATTAGTATATTTCAGGGGAGTGCTTTTTATACATTAGATATAAATGGCAAAAGAGAAGGTAAATCACCAAACATTGCTTTGTTTGAAGCATGGTCGGTTAATATTGCGAAACTTGAGCAATATCAAATTGATATTTTAGTAAAAAAGCGCACATTATTATTGGATAGATTTATTAATCAACTTCAGTTTGCTGATTTTTATAAGTCTATATCCACAAGTACAGCAAGTAAAAAAGCTGTTTTTACTCGATTTGAGAATATTAAGAAACTTATAAATGATATAGTAAATGCTTAGCGACATAAATCTGCATCAGTTTAAGAGATTTAAAGATGAATCTGTCGAGTTGTTTCCACTGACCTTAATGACAGGCATTAATGGGATGGGGAAGTCTTCTGTAATTCAATCGCTATTAATACTAAGGCAAAGTTTTGACAGAGGAGAATTGCAGAATAACAACAGATTAGTGATTGAAGACAAAGAATTGGTTAATCTGGTAAGCCCTGATGATATGTTGTGTTCAGATGCCGACGATAAAAAGGTTTCGATAGAATTAATTGATGAAAATAAAAATGCAGCGAAATGGGTTGTGGTAGCAGAAGGGCAATCTAATATACTTCAATACAAATACGAGAGAAAGGATGGCGATATTTATTCTTGTTCACTTTTTGATAAAGAGTTTCAGTATTTGAATGCTGAGAGAATTGGCCCAAGGGTAACATATAATAAACTGACTATAACAAAGCCACATAGTCCAATAGGATACAAGGGTGAGTTTGTTGCCAACCGAATATTAGAAGCTGCATCAAATCTTGAGGAAGTAAAGCTAAAAGAAGTTTTAATTGATGGAGTGAGCGCAAAAGTGTATGATCAACTCTCTGCATGGGTTAGTGAAATTATCTATCTGGGTACAAAGGTTTCGATTGACGACAGTGACGATAGTAAAATAAGCCTGCAATATTCATTTAGAGATGAACAAACGAAAACGTTTAATCCTCTAAATATTGGTTTTGGGTTTTCATTTGCATTGCCTGTTATACTCGCAATTCTAACAGCAAAGCCAGGGTCTTTAATGATTATCGAAAACCCTGAAGCACATTTACATCCACGTGGTCAATCAAGAATGGGGAGGTTAATAGGTCTTGCAGTTCAAAGTGGTGTTCAAATTATTGTGGAAACGCATAGTGACCATTTGCTAAATGGAATTCGAGTAGCAGTAAAACAGGGAAAACTTGATTGCAATAAAACACACATTCACTACTTCACTGCCGATAAAGTAGAATTGAAAAATCTAAAATATAAGATTTCATTTGCCATCGATGAAGATGGAGGGTTGGAGAGGTGGCCGTCTGGTTTTTTTGATGAATGGGATAATATGCTGGATGAACTCTTAAAGGATAAGTGATGAAGTTTTACGTTAATGACTTTTCATATAATCCGGGGAATTTAGCAGCTAATCATCGAGATTTGATGGAGTATTTTGTCGATGTTTGCGAAAGAGCTAAGACATTTAAGTATGAGCAACTATTTATGTCTGACGATTTTAAAGTAAGAGAAATTGTTGCAGGATTAAGTTTTAATTCTTTTATTCTTGCTACTCAGCCAACAGATAATTTGCGAATTAGACTTAGAAGTATTTTAGCAAATCAAATCAAGAAAATTGCTTCTGACGATCCAGATGAAAGTATTCAATATGTCTATTGGAAGGAAATAGAATCAGAATTTTTCAAGAAGGCATACAATCAAAATGCACCAGTTGCAAGCTTTAGGACTGATATTGAATTTGACAATAGCGTGTTTGTAGTAAATAGTCAAACCCTTATGGAAGATGGGAGTCAAACAACTACAAACGGTGATATTTTTAATCTTAGTCATTCTCTACATTTTCAGTTTCATAATGCTTTTTTGACAGCAAAATCGATAGCGCAAGCGATTATTGATAGTAGATGGAATGCACTAAAAGAACCATTGCGTTTTGCAGCCAGAATAAATCAATATCTTGCTGATATTGAGTATTATGAAAAATTGAAAGGTAAGGGCGACACAAATTTTAAAAGAGCGCTTTTTTTCAATACGGGAACTGAAATCGCTGAAATGAATGGGTGGACGCATGATGTAAGACTTAGTAGAATAAATTCAACTCCAGGAAAAAAACGGAAGGTCTTTTTTGCTCGAAGTCCTACTGCATATCTATCAATTGATTTTATGCACGGTGCTTTTGAGCTTCATGATAGAAATGGTATTCACATTGGAGAGTATAATTTTGAAGGTGTTGATTTGAACTCGACTTATAACGACAGTAGTCATAACATAAAAGTATAAATAACTTAAGATGAAACCCTGGTTTAAAAACGTTACACCACATAAGGACATTCAGGATGGCCATTTAGATGAATCCATATTTGCGGCAAACCTTGCTGAGGTAGCATCAGGAACAGGCAGGGAAATATATGCCAGTCCAGATATGTTCTTTCAGAAAACCTACTTCACATCTGGGTTGAAAAATATTGCTAAAAGAGTAGTACAGGGTTTAAATGGCGGACAGGATTCTGAAAACAGAGTCATCTCTTTGCAAACCGGTTTTGGTGGAGGTAAAACTCACACACTTATTTCTCTGTTTCATTTAGCTAAATGGGGTAAAAAGGCAACCCAAAGCGAATACACAAGAGAACTGCTGGCAGCTACTGGTGAACCAAAATTTGAATCGGCACACATTGCCGTTTTTACCAACACAACTAATGATCCTGCGCAAGGACGAAGAGTTGAAGGTGTAACCATTAGGACATTGTGGGGAGAGTTGGCTTATCAATTGGGTGGCAAGGAAGCCTACGAATTGATAAGAGTTAATGATGAAAAACTTATCGCCCCAAAAGGATTGTTTAAAGCAGTATTAGATAAATGTAAACCGGCGCTTATACTCATTGACGAATTAGCAGATTATTGTGTGAGTGCATCTGCTGTTAAAGTAGAGGCATCTAATCTTAGCGACCAGACGGTAAGCTTCATGCAGGAATTAACTGAATCTGTTTCAGGAACAGATCATT
>JAACZX010000454.1 GCA_009996555.1 Chitinophagaceae bacterium
GAAATTTGCTAATCTCCGGCTGATGTACACGTATATGTTCGCACATCCCGGAGGTAAGTTGCTCTTTATGGGCAATGAGTTTGGGGTAACAAATGAGTGGAATTACAAGAGCGAACTGCAGTGGGATCTGTTGCAGTTCCCAGCACACAAAGGAGTGTTGGAATGTGTGAAGTCGCTGGCAGGGTTGCTAAAGTCGGAACCGGCATTGTATGAAAATCAGTTCAATCAATATGGTTTTGAATGGGTGGATCTGAACCACAGAAGTGAATCGGTGATCGTATTTAAACGAAAAGGGAAAGATGCGGCGAATGATGTGCTGGTGGTTTTAAATATGACCCCGGTTGTACGAAACGATTGGAGCGTGCATGTTCAGGGTAAAAAGAACTGGAGCGAAATCTTCAACAGTAATGAAGCGAAATACTGGGGAACAGGCGATGTATTCAATCCCCAAATCGAGGCGAAGGTTGTGGATGAAGAAGCCGGATGGTATGAATTAAGCCTGAATTTGCCGGCTTTGGGAGCAATTTTACTAAGGTAAACTCTTATTAACGCAAAAAAGTGGCGTGATTTATGCAGGTAAAACTACGCTTGTAACTAAATTTATATTGCTTAATTTTACACAAATCCAAAATGAAAATCCCATGAAAACCCGGTTGTCAATTACCGCCGTTATTTTACTTCTTTCTCTCGGTGCATTTGCACAAAACCGAGACAGTTCCAATGCCGTTTTACAAAGAGCCTTAATTGCTAAACAGGAGCGTCGCATCCAGTTAGCCATTAATCTTTTTGAACAGGCTGTTAAGTTCGATACCACTAACATTGAAGCATTAAAAGCAATGGGTGAGTATGGTATTGAAAGCCGCAACTACCGCCATGCAGTAGATGCTTATACCCGCTGGCACCGGCTGGAACCTAACAACGAAGCTACTTTTCAGCAATTAGCTCAACTTTATTTTAATCTTGGCCGTCACCAGGATGCATTAGCTTTCACAGCCAAGTGGGAGAAACTGCACAAGGATAAGCCTATGCATTACATTGCCGGCATGTGCAATTATTATTTAGAAGATTATCCGCAAGCCATCAATCGCCTGTTGTATGCTGCCGAAACAGATACCAGCAATGCGGTATTGTACTATACTATTGGCCGCAGCTATCTTGAAATGGAGCGATATAAACAGGCAATTCCTTATTATAAAAAGGCAGCTGATGCTGATACGAAAAATGCCCGTTATGTATATGAAATGGCAATGGTGTACTATGCTATTCCTGATGATAAAAATGCAATAGCAATGTTTGAGCTGGCGGCACAACGTGGTTGGCAGCAAAATGCTGACTACTTTGAAAGCATGGCTTACTGCTATATGAATCTGGGCAATTTTGCAAAGTCAACTGAAAATCTTGAAAAATCATTGGAGAAGCGTCCACATAGCCAAACAGTACGTTATGCTTTGGCTGAATCCCTTTATAAAGGTGGACGCTACCAGGATGCAATCAACAACTGGGACATGGTTTTGCAAA
>JAACZX010000801.1 GCA_009996555.1 Chitinophagaceae bacterium
GCGTTTTCACGGCATCACCTTTCGTATCCTGCACGGTTACATCCTGTATCGTAATATTTTTTCCGTTGGTAACTTTAATACCTTCGGCACCACTTACCTGGTTGGTAAAATTGAGAATGGTTTTATCCATTCCTTTTCCCTTAATGATTACATTCTTTTTACCATCGAGCCATAAACTCATGTTTAGTTGAAACGTTCCTTCCGGCAACTCAATAACAGAATTATCAGCTGCTGTTACAAACTGACGTTGCATTTTCTTTTCCTCGCTATCCTGTGCGCACACAGTTGCAAATGAAACCAATAAAATTGCAGTTAAACTAAAATGAAATTGACGAAGCATAACAATCGTATAAGGTTGCGGACAAATTACAAATTCTTTTCAAAGCATAAAGAGCTTTTACTAACTTTCATTTCTTAAACGATTTATTATGTCATTCAACGGAAAAACAGTTTTCATTACCGGTGCATCAAGAGGCATTGGCAAAGCTATGGGTTTAAAGCTGGCGAAGGAAGGTGCCAATGTAGTAGTGGCAGCAAAAAGTGTGGAAGAAAATCCAAAACTCGGCGGTACCATCTTTTCTGCAGCTGATGAAATGACAGCAGCCGGAGGAAAAGGATTAGCCATTCAGTTAGACATTCGTTTTGAAGACCAGATACAAGCTGCCGTTGATAAAACAGTTGAAACGTTTGGCGGTATTGATATTCTCATCAACAACGCATCAGCTATTTCGCTTACGCCAACAGAACAAACCGAAGCCAAGCGTTTCGATCTGATGCACAGCATTAATGTGCGTGGCACTTTCTTCATGACGAAGGCTTGCATTCCGCATTTACGCAGAGGAAAGAATCCGCATATACTTACACTTTCTCCTCCTGTTCATTTAAAACCTAAATGGCTGGCGGGACATATTGCGTATACACTCACCAAGTTCAACATGAGCATGATGACGCTTGGCTGGGCGGAAGAGTTGAAGAAGGACGGCATTGCTGCAAATGCACTATGGCCACGCACTACTATTGATACTGCTGCTGTGCGTAACCTGTTAGGTGGTGAAGCGTTGGCAAACATGAGTCGTACGGTTGATGTGCTGGCCGATGCTGCACATATTATTTTAGGTAAGCCATCGAATACATGCACAGGAAATTTATTTATTGATGAAGATGTGTTTGCAGCCGAAGGTGTTACCGATTTGAGCAAATACAGTGTAGTGCCGGGTGGTAAGTTGTTTATGGATTTATTTGTGGATTGATGGGCCACAAAGGCACGAAGACAGAAAGTAGCACAAAGAAAACCGGACTTGATTTTTGGCTTTTCTTCTCTTCTTTGTGCATGTTAGAGCCTTTGCGTCTTCGTGGTAGAAAAAGATGAACGCTTCGCTTACAATGCACAACACTGCGGAACAGAGATGAAGAGAACGCAGAGATTGAGTCAGGCCGCTCAAAACGGCCAGACGAGGAAAACACGAAACTGATTTTTTCTTTTTCTTCTTTGTGCAACTTCAAGCCTTAGTGTCT
>JAACZX010000056.1 GCA_009996555.1 Chitinophagaceae bacterium
CGGTCTGATACATTTCAAAATCGAAATAACGGTCACCCGTTGTATTCTCAATTGAAACACCACCAAACAACCAAAGAGAATCATTCGTTTCTGTACCATCACCATCCCTGCGCACATGCATAAACATGTCAAGAATCTCATTTTTGTCAGGTACACTTTGAGCAACCGGAGTTGACCACTGTTGCGGACTCATCCCGTTTTTATTACTCCCCGATGCAAAGATGGTTGAATCAGTTCCATGATGGTCACGAATAAAAATACCATCGATCAGCAACATACCATTTAGCACATGAAACTGCGGGTAACGCATGTTGCGGAAAAACGGATAATTGCGTGTAGCAGGTTGAGACGTGTACAATGCCACAATACTTGCTGCTCCGGTTGTGTCAATGATATACTCACCCACACCGATGCCGTTAATATTGTTCATACTGAACCAGTCATCATTACCAACCTGCAAAAAACTTTTATAAAAATTGCTTCGCAGATCACCTTCCACACCAAATCGTGCTTTGATCTGTTGTGCAGTAAGCGTTTGGTTGGTTAGAGCAACAAAGAGAAACAAACTGAGTAGAAGTTGTTTCATAGTAACGGATTTAAATGAAATCAAGGCTGCATACTGTAACCGTTATGCAGCCTTGAAAAATATTAACCTTTACGGCTAACGATTCGGATTGTTTCAACCTCAGAATTTTCGGTTGATCCATCAGCATGATGTGCTACTACACGGTAAGAGAGGTATCCAGGAAATGCACCTGTATCTCTGTACTTGTAGATAGGTTCTGTTGATGAACAACCAACTTCATCAATTTCAAAAAACCAGTTACCATCGTATGAACATTCAATGGTAAACTTGGTAACTGACGAAGGATTGGCAACAGCCCAGTTAAGTGAAACATCACTTGCCTGGCGATGAATACGGAAGTATCCAAATGCCTGACCAGAAGGGGTGTTTCCTTTGCCGTTTTTTGGGGTTGTACCACCGCCGGATTGTGCGTGTGATGCTGTGAAAGACAGCGCAAGCGCTGCAATAATGAACATTGCTTTCATGGGGATTACGATTTGAGCACAAATTAAAAACGGGGTCACGCAAATCCTAAAAAACCGTCATGAATTTCCACTTAGGAACCCAACTTTTTTCCCTATGCAGATACCGTAAATACTGCACAATTTCAACGAAGAAGTTTTACCGTTATTTAAACAAGCTGTTTTTCAACCGTTTACAAACCCTTTTCCAAAACAAACAATCCATTACATTTGTACACAACACACGCAAATAACCATGCAACCCGAACAAAAACCAATAATAGGCTTCAGCTGCGGCGATCTGAACGGTATAGGTCTTGAAATAATCATCAAAGCATTGAGCGACAGCCGGATGGCAGAGCTCTGTACGCCGGTTGTTTTCGCCTCGAATAAAAGCATCAACTTTTATAAGAAAATGGTGAGCGATGCTAATTTCAATTACCAGGCAGTAAAGGATTTTGAACGGCTAAGCACAAAATCAGTTAATGTGTTCAGTTGCTGGGAGGATGAGGTGAACATTCAGCCCGGCCAGTTAACAGCCGAAGGAGGCAGTTATGCCATTAAGTCGCTCACCGAAGCAGTGAAAGCATTAAAAGATGGCCATATTCATGCATTGGTTACCGCACCTATTCACAAGAAAAATGTACAAAGCGAAAGCTTTCCTTACACCGGCCACACGCCATACCTGAAAGCTGCATTTGAAGCAAATGATGTGGTGATGTTTATGGTGGCAGAAAATATTAAAGTAGCACTGGTTACTGAACATATCCCGGTTGCAGAAGTAGCATCGCACATTACTAAACAAGGTATTGTGAGTAAGCTGAAGATCATGAATCAATCGTTGAAAAAAGATTTCGGCATCACAAAACCAAAAATTGCGGTGCTGGGGCTTAACCCACATGCCGGCGATGAGGGATTGATTGGCAAAGAAGAAGCAGAAATCATTCAGCCCGCCATTAAGGAAGCCAAACAACAGGATGTGTTTTGTTTTGGCCCTTACAGTTCCGATGCATTTTTTGCACGTGGGCAACATGAACGTTTTGATGCTGTACTGGCTATGTACCACGACCAGGGATTGATTCCCTTTAAATCGTTAGCCATTGGTGAAGGAGTGAATTATACCGCCGGATTAAACGGCATTCGCACAAGTCCTGATCATGGAACTGCATTTGATATTGCAGGTAAAGGCAAGGCTGATGAATCATCGTTACGTGGAGCAGTGTTTGCAGCCATTGATATTTTCCGCAGCAGGAATGGTTATGCTGATGCACGAAAAAACCCAATGCGTAAAATGAGTGCAGCGATGCTTGCAAGAGCAGTGGATGAAAAAATTGAAGAAGAATAGGCGTTAAAAAACAAGGCACAAGGAGCAAGTTACAAGAAGCGGACAATAGAAAACTGAAAACGATTAACCGTTTTCAGTTATTTCAGCATGGCTTCAGTTATACCTTTGTTGATGATGTATGAACTGTAGCTGATCTCTACCCTTCCTTTTTTATTTTTCGGCAGTTCAGCTTTCTTGCTGCCATCATCGTACTCAAGTGTAATTCCTTTGGGCAGTTTGTAATCTTTGGTGTTGAATGAAAACACAACTTTGTCTGGCAATCCCCACGCAGCATATTTACCAAACTGCATTTCCATATCGTACGTTCCGTTTTCTCTTGTGGTGGTACTTGCTTTACGTATCAGCAGGTTTGCTTCATCAATGTACATCGTGGTAAGCACAACATCACTGTTGTCGCTGGTGGGTAACAGCTTTACTATACGTACCGGTGTTGCTCCTAAGGTTGTTTTGCCTGCATCAATAGCGGTATAATCTTCAGTAAGCAGTAATGAACTTACGTTTACACTCACGCCACCTTTGGGCAACAACGAAACACCGCCATCACGTTTAATTGCAAAGCGGTTGGGTTTTTTGAAATAGGATTTAATGTTCGCAATGGGAGCTTTAATAAAAACCACATCGGTCTTCATTTTTCCTGTTGCCACATAATCATTCACCTTGTCCATTTTAGCTTTTACTTTACGAATAAGCTCATCAGCAGTTTGTGCTTTGCCTGCTAAGGAAAGAAGTAAGAGATAAGAAGTAAGAATGATCTTACTGAACAATAGAGCGAAATAAAACTTATTCTTCATGATCAAGATAACATTAAACGTTAAGCCTTCAACTTTAAACACAACACTCAACTCAACACATCTTTCCGGTTAAAAATAAAGATAGCACTGCCAGTAAAAATGAAAACATGCAGCAGTAAGATACCTGCACTTCGTAAAACAGCCGGTAAATTGCGAATGGTGCCGGGAATAGCCATTCCATCTGCATCTACTTTCATCTCAAAAAAGCCCTTCCAGCCAATCATGTGTGAGGTGAAAAAATAATCCTTTACGCTCTGGAACAACGGAATGTCAAGTGTAGTTAAAATGGTGAACACAATGATCACACTCATGGTTGCAACAATAGGCCCCAGCGAATTTTCTGCAAAAATGGAAAAGAAAAACCCAAGCGATGATACCGTTACCAATGCCAGTGCAGCAAAACCAAATGCACAGAGATAGCGCCAGAAAATATCATTGCCATTAAGAATAATGATCTCGTAGCTTTTTGCATTGATGAGCCCGTCTGTACCAAAAATGATCATGGATAAAAACAAACCAAGTATGGCGATCCAGATGAGCAGTATAACAGCATAAATAGCCGAAGCAAGAAATTTGCTTACCAGCAACTTTGTTCGGCTAACCGGTTTACTGATGAGTAAACGCAGTGTGCCCATGTTCGCTTCACCGGCAATCATATCTGCACTAACAAGCGCTACCAGCAAAGGTACATGAATTAACAAGGTTTGCAGGATTACAAAACAAACAAAATAACCGTTGAGCGGATTCCCAATTACATCAAAATTGTCTTTGATGTCCTTCAGCACAAAGTCCATATACTTTGGACCATCTACATAAATTGCCAGCTGTATCAACGATACAATGGCCCACACAGCAATGAACGCAATGTAAGTGCGTGGCCGCTTGAACACTTTAAACAATTCAATTTTTAAAAGGCTCCACATGCTGATTAGCTGTTGTGATCTTAAGAAAATAATCTTCCAGTGAATGACGTGCATGCACCCCCAATATGCTGATGTTTTGCTGCACAAGCCATTTGGTTAATGCAGGCACTTCTTCTTTTTTTAATTTCAGTTCAATACCGTTGACATCCACACTCATCAGTTTGGCTGCATAGCTGCTGTTGCGGATCACCTGTTCGCAAAGGACCTGATCGGATGTTTCAATGTAAACAACAGTATCATCAGGATGAAACAACTCAGTAACAGTTCCTTCCACCAGCTTCTTTCCTTTATCAATAATGATCATCCTGTTAGCGATCTGTTCCACTTCGCTCAACAGGTGTGATGATACCAGCACTGTTTTTTTCATCTTCTCCCGTAACATCAAAATGAGGTTCCGCATATCAGCAATGCCCTGCGGATCGAGACCATTTGTTGGTTCATCCAATATGATCAGCTCAGGGTTATGCACCAGTGCAACGGCAATTCCTAAACGCTGTTTCATCCCCTGCGAAAATGTACGCACTTTACTCTCTGCCCTGTGCGCAAGCCCCACCAGTTCCAATTGATCCATAAACTGCTGTTTGTTTAGCTTAACAGCGCTCATTTTTGCAAACAGCTGCAACGTTTCGTACGCAGTTAAGTATTTATACAGATCGGGGCGTTCAATAACAGCGCCTGTATTACGGAGAATTTCTTTGCGATGTGTTTTCAAATCATAACCGAAAACTTCAATGGAACCACTTGAGGGCTGTATTAACGTCAGCAACATGCGGATGGTTGTGGATTTACCGGCACCGTTCTGTCCGAGAAAACCATACACATCTCCTTTTTGCACAGAAAAAGAAAGATCATTAACCGCAGTTAATTCACGGAATGTTTTTGTGAGGCGACTTACTTTTATTACAGATTCCATAGCACTACAGCTATACTAACACTGAAGTAAAGATAAGGTTAGAACAAAACGAAAAATTATTTGGGCAGATAAGTTTGTAGTGCTTTTACATAGGTTTCAAAAGCATTGATACCGGCAGGGGTTATTTTGCAGATGGTTTGCGGATAATTGTCTTTGAACTGTTTGATCACTTCCACATAGCCTGCATCTTTCAGTTTGCTGATCTGTACACTCAGGTTACCGGCCGTAGAACCGGTTTTTTCTTTTATGAATGTAAACTCAGCTTCCTTTACCCCTATGAGCAGGCTCATAACGGCAAGGCGTAACTGCGAATGTAATATGGGATCAAGATCTTTAAACATGCTATGCGTTCTTTCCCGCCAGGTACTTCTTTCGTAAAACAATACCGGGAATTAACCAGGCCAGTGTTGCTGACAATGCCATTAACAGAAAATCAACTTTGGTTTCACTGAAGGCACTGATAAGAGCTGAAACCCAGCAAACAATTCCGCCAATGGTCATTAAACGAAACTTACGTGCAGCACCTGTTACTATTGTTGGATAACCATATACAAACAAGAGATATGAAGTACCGAATGTCCAAAAGTTTGGTGCATCTGTTTTACCTGTCAGCTCACGGTAATCGTTGATAACAGGATGAAGCGTATCGGCAGCAACATTGTTAATGAAATTCACTAAAAAAATTCCCACGCCAAAGCAAAGCCATACATAACCCATAATATCATCATCCCAGCCCTTTGCTTTCCGTTCACGACGTTCACGTACAGAAAGAATTATTTGTGGAATGATGGCAATTAATGCAAGCAGCCAGATATCAAACGGCAGTTCCCAGTTAAACTGAATGATGCAAAACTGCACAAGGCTGCACAGTGTAATAACAGCTCCCCACAATATGGGCCCAATGCCGGTATCAACAAAGTCATTCTTGGCCCTGCTGATCATTTGCTGTATCAACTGCAGGCTTTCCTGTTCGGTCAATTGCTTTTCTTCCATTATCCTTGTTGGGTTTTAAAACGTGAGCGCAAAAGATAGCCGGGTACGATCCATGTTGTAATAACAGCAATTGCCAAAAGCAAAAATGAAAACTGGTATGGAATAAATACAGATACCAATGCAAGTACCCAGCAACTGACAGCTCCGATACGCAACGGTACAAATTTTAAAATAACACCCGACAAAAATGTGGGCATACCATACAATGCAAGGATGAGCGGATTAAACAGTTGCGGCTGTCCGCTTCTTCCAATAATTATCCCAACTAAAAACCCCATGATCACAAATACCATCCACACTTTACTATTGATCTCATCAGTATATGTTTGCACCGCAGTACTTTTCTTTACCCTGGCCAGGTAAATCATCTGGTAAATAACAGTTGGTATGGTAAGCATCCACACATACATCAGGTTTTTGTAGTTACTGAAAAAGTAAACCGATATAAAACTGGTTATGCTGCACACAAGAATCACCCAACCCCACAATAAATACAAATGACCGTTTTCATTAAAACGGTTCTGGGCTTTGCTGATCATTGATTCAATCAGCTGCAAACTGTCTTTTGCCGAAAAGTCCTGTTGCTCCATGTACTGTTGTTTAAACATCAAAAATAAGGGAGTCCCGAAGTGATTACTCCGGGACTAATACACATTATTTACACGCATCGTATGCCTGCTGATTTTGCTCCTTTCCCCAATTTGGATGAAGGGCTGATGCGGGTTTGAATGTCTCAAACCGTTTGATTGCTTCTTCAAACACTGGTTTTGCTTTTGCACAACCTCCACCAAACTGTTCAGGTGTGCGGCTGAGACCCTGCGCTTCCCACATATACGGGCGTGGATTATTTGGATCAAGCTTTTTTGATAACGCAATATTTTCTGCACTGGCCGCACCATACTCCATGTATCTTGTCATAGGATCAACCATCATTTTTAATGTAGCGATCATTGATTTTGCTAATGCTATTTCAGAATTATTTTTTTCAATCGCTTCAGCTTTTGCCAGGAATGCAGTGGCTTTATCGCCCAACACATCAAATTGTTTTGAATCGTTCACCATAAACGCATGCCACACCTGTGCAATGGTTGCGTAATAAAACGGCAGCCACTGTGTCTTTTCAGCATTACCAATACGTTCAAATGCATTTACCACATCAAGCATGGCATCAGCTGTTTTTGCTTCAGCCATTGCCTGCATATTTTTTTGCATGGCGCCAGTATAGCGTTCGCTTTGTGCAATGGCAGATGTTAATACGTTCGCAAAAAGAACGGCAAGAAGAAGTTGTTTCATAATTGTTGTTTTATAAAGATGATAACTGGTTATTGTTTGTTTTTTAATTTTTCATATTCACGCTCCACACTATTATCCTTTGGATAAACGTATGCACCAAAGTAATGCGAAGCAAGACCAATACCCCAACCAACCATTGGCCAAACAGGCCACGGCACACCAGCCCCATAATGCCTGTTGCCGTTTAAGAACCATAGTACCCAGAAAAAAGTATTTACCAGCAGATACGTGATCAGGTGTTGTTTGAACGATGCACGTTTTTTGGCAATCTCCCACAGTTGTTTATCTTTTTCTTCGTTTGCATCAGGGATGCGTTGAAAGTTGCTCATGATAAAAGGTTTTTTATTGTTTGATGTTGTTTTGTTTACAAGTTATTGTTGATGGCCTCATCACTACGGTCCACTCCAAAGCTGATGAATGCCCCAATGAAAATGAACATACGTGATGGCGGCACTAATTCATTCCTGCGTTGTCCATTGCCTGAATACGTATAACCGTACACCTGTTTAAAATTGAACACATTACTTACACTCAGCACATATACTGCAAAAGCTTTTGCATTTGTTTTACCAATTGATGGCAGATAGTTTACTGAAAAACTTACGTTGTGATAATCGGGAATACGGCCACGATCAGCAAAGTAGGTTTTGTTCGTATTTGCATCGTACTGAATGTTGTAATAAGGGCGGCCACTCGCATAGTTGTACGAAATGTTGAAATTCGATTTCAGCTTGGTAATAAATTTCTTTGCTACCAGTGATGCCGTATGCTTTGCTGCAAAATTTGGTGCAATAGCTGAGGGGAAATTCAGAAAATCACGTTTTGTATCAAGGAAGGAATAAGATATCCAGTAGTCAAGATTCTTTACAGTTTTCTTATCTCGCCAGAATAATTCAAAACCACTTGCATCACCATAACCATTGTTACTGCTGCCAACTTCACGGCCGTTGATGGTTTGTGTTTTGATTAAGTTGTCGTACTTCTTATAAAAAATTTCTGCACGAAGTGTAGTAAGGTTTGTTGTTTTCTGGTATTGTGCAATGTAATGTTCCGCCTTCATGAATGTTAATGGATTTACAGAAGGCTGGTAACGCAATTCAGGATTCTGATAAAAGATACCATACGCCAGTGAAGCCTGATCCTGTTTACCCAGCTTGTATGCAAGCGATACACGTGGTGCAAGATTGGTCTTATTTAAGTACGCAGAATATTCAGCACGTGCCCCCAGTTTTGCTGCAAGATTATTGGTGATGTACACATCCTGTTCTGCAAACAAAGAAGATACATTTTCAATAAGCCTGCTGCTAAACTTCATTCCATTAAATGCAGTGAATGTATTCCTGTCATCGCTGTGATTATACTCTGTACCAAAACGCAGCGTGTTTAATCCCTTAAAACGTTTTTCAAATACCACCCGGCCATTTGCATAAAAGCCTTTGTTATCTACATCAAACCGTTTGAACTCAAGACCAGTCAGCAACACATCGTTTTTGTTTTCATCCTGCATACCAAAAGCAATATCATCCTTGTTTGTAGAAACAGAAAATCCCAACTGCATCTTCCATTTGTTCTTTAAACTTTCTTTCCACGAAAGATTATGATACATATTGCCGTTCGTCAATGAAAAACGATCCCGGTAGCCAAGTGAATCAAGGCTCTTTTGTGTAAATGCAAGACGATTGGTACTGTAAAAACCATAGTACTTCAGCATTCCGTTCTTTGATGTTTTAATACGGTAGTTAGCATCTACGTAATGTGCATCGGGTGCTTTGCTGTAATCCTGCTGTTGTTTGATGACTGCAAATGCAGCAGTAAGATTTGAATAGCTGTAGTTAACACCCCATGATGCTGTTTTTGCTTTATTGAGTTTTTGAAACCCTGCACCTGCACCTATTACAGATAAATTTACACTTGCTGATGATTGCTCAGGAAGATCAATTGATTCCAGTATCAATGCTGATGATAATGCCTGGCCATACAATGCACTGTAACCACCCGTGCTGAATACTGTTCCTTTAAAAATAAATGGCGAAAAACGGCCACGCTGTGCAATACCCGGCACACTGCTGAAAAAGAAATTGTTCACCAATGTACCATCAATAAATGTTTTTGTTTCGGCAGCTGTACCACCACGTACAAACAACCCTTCACTCTCTCCTACCTGTTGTGCGCCGGGCAATGTTTTTAATGCACCTGTTACATCACCATTACCACTTGCAGTGGTTACAATATCAATGGATGAAAGAACAGCAGCTGCACGTTTACGGTCACTTGCTTCAAATGAACCCGCCGTAATAACTACTGCACTCATTTCGGTAATTTCTTCTTTCAATTGAACCGGCAGTTCAAGTGCGGTACCGTTTAATTCCACAGGCAATTCCACTGTTTTGTAACCAAT
>JAACZX010000057.1 GCA_009996555.1 Chitinophagaceae bacterium
AGCCGTTTGGTGTTGCATGCAGATGTGTATCTGAAAAGAACAAATAACCTTTTGCAATACATCACAACTCCTGCTTCTACAGGTTTTCAACGCCAGTTGCGTAACTCAGGCTCGGTGGAAAATAAAGGACTTGAAGTTTCCCTCGAAGGGGTTATCGTAAAGAAAGCTGACTTCCAGTGGAAATCGTTGTTTAATATTTCCTTTAACCGAAATAAAATAATCAGCCTGGGTGGTGATGTAAAAGAGCAATATGCCAGCAATATATCAACCCGTGATGCACCGTTTATTCAAATAGCCGGTCAGCCAATTGGTGCATTGTATGGTTATGTGGAAGATGGTTATTTTGATAACGAAGCCGAGGTAAGAAGTTCGCTGGTATATGCCAATCAGCCCGATGCGATCATCCGCAGAATGGTTGGTGAGATTAAGTATAAAAACCTGGATAACGATCCCACTTCAATTTCAATCAGCGATCGCACCATTATCGGTAATGTGAATCCCGATTACACATTTGGCTTTACCAATAATTTCAGCTACAAGAATTTCGATCTGAGCATATTCATTAATGGTGTGCAGGGTAATGATATTGTGAACATGAACAAAATGTTTAACGGCAATATCGGCGGCTCTAAAAACATCAGCGATGCGATGCTTGCAGGGGCATGGGCACAGGGCAAGGATAATGCTGCTGCCACAGAACCAAAAGCAATCCGTCAGTTTTGGCGTACTATGCTTTTTTCAAGAAGATTTATTGAAGATGGCAGTTTTGTGCGCATCAAGAATATTACACTTGGATACACGCTTCCCAAAACAATCATTAAAGGCATCAGTTCCATCCGTATGTCTGCCGGTGTAAATAACCTGTACACGTTCACAAAGTATACAGGTTTCGATCCGGAAATAAACAGTTACGGCGATAATCCTGCATTGTTTGGTGTTGATCTTGGCGGTTATCCCAATTCAAGAACTTTCAACTTTACACTCCGTTGCGGATTTTAAAATTGCTTCACATGAAAATCTTATTTATGCTGTCAGATAAACGAATACTTCAACTGTTCATAATTGCAAGTGTTGCATTGTTCGCAACATCCTGTAAAAAAGCGTTGGAAGAAAAGCCCTACTCATTTCTGTCGCCTTCTAATTTTTATAAAAATGAGAGCGATGCAAAAACAGCGATCAACGGTGTGTACAATGCATTGTATACATACGACCTGTATCTGCAACCAATGTGGAATCTTACGGTGCTTGATGATGATCATGTATCGGGTGTCGATTGGTTTCTTGGTACTTCGGGTGCAGGTAATCCGCAAGGCTATTGGGGTGTTAACGGTCCATGGGTTGGATGCTACACCATTATTGCAAGGGCAAATACCGTGTTAGAGAATGTTGCACAAATTGAAACGGGTATTGATGCTGAAGTTAAAACAAGAATTTTAGGTGAAGCTTACTACTTGCGTGCATGGGCCTATTTTCAATTGGTGCAACTGTATGGTGCTGTACCTGTTCGTTTAAAATCATTGTCGGAAGATGCGAATGCAAATGTGCCACGTGCTCCGGTTAAAGAAGTGTACAAAGTAATTATTGATGATTTGAAGCTTGCTGAAACGATGCTGTTCCCAACAGGTCATGCAAAAGCAGGAGAGCCCGGTCATGCAACACGTGGCTTAGCAAAAGGATTATTAGCGAAAACTTATTTAACAATGGCTTCCGGCTCTTTGGCCAGTGCCAATGTAGTTGTGCGAGGTGGAACAGACAATGGTTATTATACGCATGCAAAAAATGTTGTTGCGGGTTTAGAAGGGCTCGACAGTAAATTATATTTTGAACTGGCAAGGGACAAAGCGATGGAGGTGATCAACAGTGGCGAGTATTCATTGTTTACAAGCTGGAAAGATCTGTGGAGTAAAGCAGGACGTAATAAGCAGGAAAATATGTGGCAATTACAGTCGCTGGCAGGAACACAATTTGTAAACAACCTCAGTATTTATTTCTCTGCTTATTCAACATTTGGAAGAGGTGCAGTTTGGGTAACCAATAATCATTATATGGATTATGAAGATGCTGATAAACGGGTACTCGATGGTGTTGCACATAACTACTCAACAAACACCAACGTAAAATATTATTATCCTTCGTGGCAGGAGGCGCTTTACAAAGTGGTAGGTGGCGTTACTTATGCAAATAACGGTACTACCGATAATCGTGCTTATGTAATTAAGTATGCTGATGTAAATGACCCGACTGTTGCAAACAGCGATGCTTTTTATCCTTTGATGCGTTATGCAGAAGTTTTACTGATTTATGCTGAAGCAGCGAATGAAGCAAATGATGGCCCAACTACTGAAGCTTACGCACAGCTCAATGCTGTTCGCAGCAGGGCATCAGCAACTGCAGCACCGGCAGCAATGACCCGTGAGCAATTCCGCAGTTTTGTGATTGCCGAACGTGCAAGAGAATTTTCAATGGAAGGCATTCGCCGTTTTGATCTGATGCGCTGGGGAATTTATCTGCAGGTGATGAATAAAATATCAGCAGGGCAAAATAATATTTCGAAGGTAAGAAGCCTGCGTAACCTGTTATTGCCAATTCCATTAACAGAATTAAATTCCAACTCAGCTATTACCGGAAATAATCCCGGCTGGTAATCTTCTTTCATCAACAAGTATTAATTTTTTTGTATGACGAAAAATAAATTCACTCAAACAAATACAGCAGCCATAATCCTGGCTTTGATCGTATCACTTTCGTTTGCTTCCTGTAAAAAATCAAAAACAGGAGAGGATAAGTCACAGCCTGAAATTTATGCTGTAACCGATTTAACCAACCGCAGTATTCATCAAGTTGCGGTTAATTATGGCGATTGGATCATTATTAAAGGAAAGAATTTATCTACAACCTATAAAGTTGATTTTAATTCTGTGCTGGCTTCCGATTCGTTGATTTATGCTGATGATACTTCTGTAACGGTAAAAATTCCTGCTACATTGCCAGCGCCTGCCGATAACCCGATTACCGTTACTACAAAATATGGCTCGGCAACGTATAATTTCAAAATATTGCAACCTGCTCCGGTCATCACTTCATTTGATCCGGGAGCTGGTCCTTCGGGGCAGGAAGTAACTATTAAAGGAAGTTATTTTGGTGGTGTTAGCAGTGTTAAGTTCGATGATCTTGATGCAACCATTATTTCAAATACAAAGGAAGAAATAAAGGTAACAGTACCAGCCGGTGTAACGGTTGCATACATTCATGTAACAACCGGAAGCGGTACAGTTCGCTCTGCTTTACGTTATGGTTTGAAGTATGAAGTTTTTACCAATGCACTTACTGCTGGCTGGACCTACAGTCCTTCTTCTGCAAACGTAACTTACAACGCAACAATTACCGATACTGTTAAACGGGGAACCAATTCACTGCGTATTGATTTTAAGGGATCCTTTTCTTATTTACGGTTAGTTAAAACAGTTGCTATGAGTACAACAGGTTACCAGGGAATTAAATTCTCGATGTATGCTCCTGCAAGTTTTCTCGATAAAAAGGTGAGGATTTATATGAACGGCTCCACAACAGCTACCTATACAATTACCGTTACAAAAATTAACGAGTGGATCGATTACGAGTTGCCATTTGTAAATTTTGGTAATCCTGCAACTATTACACAGATTATATTTAATGAGTTTAGCGGAACGGCCGGATTACCCCGCCAGATTTATGTAGATGATTTGGGACTCTATTAATCCGGTTGTGTTTAACAGATGATTTATAAAACTGATTTTGTTGATGTGTAATTACAGGGCAGGCATTTTATTACTGGCAGTTGTTTTAGGATCGTTAAAAAATACAACAGCGCAATCGTGTTCTGATGTGGCCGCAACAGCTGCCACAAAAATGTTGTATAAAAAATTACATGCGTTGCAACAGCAGCAGATCATTTTTGGCCACCAGGATGCATTGGCTTATGGTGTTGGCAGAAAAAATGCGGCTGGTAACAGTGATATAAAAATCGTTGCAGGCGATAATCCCGGTATGTATGGTTGGGATATTGGTCATCTTGAACTCGACTCAACAAAAAACCTTGATGGTGTTTCGTTTACAAAAATGAAACAATACATACAGCAAGGTTACAAACGTGGCGCTGTTATTACAATCAGCTGGCATTTACGCAATCCACTTACAGGAGGTTCGGCCTGGGATACAACACATGGAACAGTTACATCAATACTGCCCGGCGGAAGTAAGCATGAGCTTTATAAAACATGGTTAGATCGTGTTGCTGTTTTTATGAACAGTTTAAAAAACGAAAAGGGTGAAATGATACCCGTATTATTCAGACCTTTTCATGAATTAACAGGTAACTGGTTCTGGTGGTGCAAGAATACAAACAGTACGGAGGAGTTTAAACAGCTCTGGATTTTTACAGTTGATTATTTACGTCAACAAAAAAACATACATCACCTGCTCTATGTTTACAATACAGCCAACTTTAGCAGCGAAGCAGAATTCCTTGAGCGCTATCCCGGGGATGCTTATGTTGATGTGCTGAGTTTTGATCAATATCAGCATGAAGCAAAAGAGCAGAAAGCTGTGTTCATACAATCCATGCGCACAAAGCTTTCAATGTTGTCTGCAATTGCTACAACAAAAAATAAGCTGGGGGCCTTGGCCGAAACAGGGTTCGAATCTGTACCGGACGATGCCTGGTGGACGGGCACGTTGTGGCCTGTACTGAAAGATTTTTCACTTTCCTATGTTTTGGTTTGGCGTAATCACGGGTATATGCCTTCAACAAACAAAATGCATTACTATGCACCATACAAAGGGCAGCAATCGGCTGAAGATTTCAGGAAATTTTATCGGAACCCGAAAATCTTGTTTGAGAAAAAACTGAAAACAAAACAACTGTACAATTAATCCAAGTACTTCATGAAGCTGCAACTACCCGACATTTTAATTGTGATTGCATACCTGGCAACAATGGTTTTCATTGGGCTTTATATGCGCAAGAAAGCCAGGGAAAACAAAGAGAGTTATCTTATGGGAGGAAAAAAACTTCCCTGGTATATGCTCGGCTTAAGTGATGCCAGCGATATGTTTGATATAAGTGGCACGATGTGGATGGTGGCGTTGTGTTTTGTGTATGGTTTAAAAAGTATGTGGATTCCCTGGTTGTGGCCGGTATTTAACCAGGTGTTTATGATGATGTTTCTTTCGAAATGGCTGCGGCGTTCCAATGCCAACACCGGTGCAGAATGGTTAGCCACACGTTTTGGTACAGCAGGTAAGGGAGTAAAAGGTTCGCATAATGTTGTTGTCATTTTTGCATTGATCGGTTGCTTTGGATTTTTAGCGTATGGTTTTATTGGCCTGGGAAAGTTTATTGAAATATTTGTTCCATGGAACCTGGTGAAAGAGTACATCCCTTTCCATATTGCACCGGAATATGTTGCACATTTTTACGGAATCGTCTTTACACTGTTCGCTATGTTCTATTCTATACTTGGGGGCTTGCACAGTATTGTGCTGGGCGATTTCATCAAGTATATGATCATGACAGTGGCTTGCATTTCCATTGCTGTTATAGCCATGATACAGCTGCATCAAAACGGCAATACATTGAATTTGCCGGAGGGTTGGCTCAATCCGTTCTTTGGCTGGAAACTGGATCTTGATTGGTCGGGAATCGTGCCGGATGCCAACAAGAAAATTGCTGATGATGGTTATGGACTGTTTGGTATTTTCTTTATGATGATGTTGTTCAAAGGCATCTTTGCAAGTTTGGCCGGGCCTGCGCCAAATTATGATATGCAGAAAATATTATCGACACGCTCGCCAAAAGAAGCAAGTAAAATGACAGGTTTTGTGTCGATCATTTTATTGCCGATCCGTTATTCAATGATTATTGGCTTAACCGTATTGGCGTTGTTGTATTACAATCAACTGAATCTTTCTTCACCCGGCGGTACCGATTTTGAGAAAATATTACCGGCAGCAGTAAACAGTTTTCTGCCGGTGGGTATTCTTGGCCTTGTGCTTACCGGTTTGCTTGGTGCATTTATGGGCACCTTCTCCGGAACGCTCAATGCTGCACAAGCTTATATTGTAAATGATGTGTACCTGAAATACATCAACCCGTCAGCCGGCAATAAAAAAGTTATTCGTGTCAATTACATTGTTGGTGTGTTAGTAGTAACCATCGGTGTTGTGTTGGGCTTCTTTGCAAAAGATGTAAACAGTGTTTTGCAGTGGATCGTTGGCGGATTGTATGGTGGTTACATAGCAGCAAACCTGTTTAAATGGTATTGGTGGCGCTTTAATGCAAATGGATTTTTATGGGGAATGGCGAGTGGTATTATTGTCGCTCTTGTGTTTTTGAAATTATATGATGGATTGTTTTTGTACATCTGGCCTGTTCTGTTTTTAATTTCTATAGCCGGTTGTTTCATTGGAACGTACACTGCAGCACCAACAGATATGGCTGTTTTAAAATCATTTTATAAAACAGTAAAACCCTGGGGTTTCTGGCAGCCTGTTCATGAGGAAGTAATGAAAGATGATCCTTCCTTTCAACCAAATAAACGGTTTAAACTCGATATGTTCAATGTGGTGCTTGGCATCATCGCACAGTGTTGTTTAACCATACTGCCAATGTATGTTGTACTGTGGATGAAGCTGCCTTTATTGATAACTATTATCGTTTTACTTGTTATTGTATTTATTCTTAAACGTACCTGGTGGGATAAACTGGAAGACTAGTTGTATTAAAAACTTATGTATGAAAAATGAATTTAGCCAACGTTTGTCTAAACTGAAATTAACGCAACGGAGATTGCTGGAGAGGACAAATGAAAAATGCCATCACTCAAACGGAATCTATACCCGTTACAAATATCCTGTTTTAACAGCTGAGCATACACCGTTAAACTGGCGGTATGATTTTAATGAGCAGGAGAATCCTTACCTCATGCAACGCTTTGGAATCAATGCGGTGTTAAATGCAGGTGCCATTAAGTGGAAGGGGAAATATTTGGTAATGGCCAGGGTAGAAGGTGCAGACAGAAAATCTTTTTTTGCGATTGCTGAAAGTGAAAATGGAATTGATCAGTTTCGTTTTTGGGATTATCCGGTACAAATGCCGGAAACCGAAGAGCCTGATACCAATGTGTACGATATCCGTTTAGTACAACACGAAGATGGCTGGGTGTATGGTTTGTTTTGTACAGAAAGGAGAGCGCCCGGCGTTCCCGAATCAGATCAATCATCGGCAGTAGCCCAATGCGGTATTGCACGCACAAAAGATATGTTGCAGTGGGAGCGTTTGCCCGATCTTGTAACGCCGTCGCCACAGCAGCGAAATGTTGTATTGCATCCTGAATTTGTGAATGGCAAATATGCGTTTTATACAAGACCACAGGATGGGTTTATTGATGCCGGCAAAGGCGGTGGTATTGGTTTTGGTCTGGCAGATGATATTGAACATGCAGTTATTCATGAAGAAGTATTAATGGATCGAAAAATTTATCATACCGTTTATGAGTTAAAGAACGGATTAGGTCCGGCTCCCATAAAAACTGAAAAAGGCTGGTTGCATCTTGCGCATGGTGTAAGAAACACAGCGGCTGGTTTGCGTTATGTGCTTTATATGTTTTTAACCGACCTGAATGATGTAACCTGTGTTACTCACAAACCGGCAGGTTATTTTATGGCGCCCGAAGACGAGGAAAGAGTTGGTGATGTTTCGAATGTGTTGTTCAGTAATGGATGGATCGCTGATGATGATGGCACCGTTTATATATACTACGCTTCATCCGATACCCGTTTGCATGTTGCAACAAGTACCATCGATCGTTTACTTGAATATGTAATTAAAACACCTGCAGATGGTTTTCGTTCTGCTGCATCAGTTCAAACAATTTACTCGATCATTGACCGGAATAAATTACTGTCGGATGCGTTGTTGCAGGAGGTAAGTATCCAGTCAGATAAAACCGGACATCTTTAACCTGTGAAAAAAGATTTTACTGATACGATCATTGGGGAGCAATTACTGCAGTATCAACAAGAAGCAGATGCCGAACTTGAATTGATACTCAACTGGTGGATGCTGCATATACCCGATAACAGCAATGGCTTTTGGGGCGAAATCGATTATCAGAACAACACACTGCAAAATGCAGAGCGTGGTATTGTTTTGTACAGCCGTATTTTATGGACGTTTTCTGCTGCATATTTACAGAACCAGAAAAAGGAATACCTGTTGTTTGCTGAGAGAGCTTTTCAGTATATCTGTAATCATTTTAAAGATGAAGTGCATGGTGCTGTGTTTTGGTCGGTTGATCATAACGGTCAAAAGCTGCAGGATAAAAAACAAGTGTACGGTCTTGCTTTTTGTATGTATGGATGTAGTGAATACTATCGTGCAACGAATAGTGAAACAGCTTTACAGACAGCAAAAGAATTGTTTTATGTGCTGGAGAAATATTGCTACGATAAAAAAGCGGGAGGTTATTTTGAAGCTTTCAACCGAAGCTGGCAACCGATCGAAGATCTGCGGTTGAGTGAAAAAGATGCCAATGAAAGTAAATCCATGAATACACATTTGCATGTGCTGGAAGCATATTGCAATCTGTATCGTGTATGGAAAAGTGAACAGCTGAAAACAGCCATCATCTCATTGCTAAAACTGTTTAGTACAAAAATCATCGATGCAAACACGCATCAACAGCATTTGTTTTTTTCGGATGTGTGGGAAGTCCGTTCTTCCATTGTTTCATACGGGCATGATATAGAAGCTTCTTGGCTGTTGTACGAAGCAGCAATTGTAGTTGAAGATGAATCTCTGATCAATCAGTTTTCAATAACAGCATTAGCAATGGCAGATGCTGCACTTAGCGGAATAGACGAAGATGGCGGTATGTTTTACGAATACGATACAGCAAATATGCATTTGAATAAAGAAAAGCACTGGTGGCCACAGGCTGAGGCCATGGTTGGGTATTTCAATGCTTATGAATTAAATGGCAACGAAATGTATTTGCAGCAATCGCTCAACAGTTGGGCTTATGTAAAACAATACATAAAAGATGATGAGCATGGTGAGTGGTTCTGGGGACGAAACGAACATGGAACAACCATGCAAAAGGGAAAAGCAGGTTTTTGGAAATGTCCTTATCACAATGGCCGTGCCTGCATGGAAATAAGTAAACGAATTGCAATAATGAACAGATGACAGCGCTGCTGTTATTTCAGTAATTGTTCCCATCACATAATTCTTTAAGAAAAAAAAGTAGTGCCTGCTTATTCCATAAGCGAGTAACGTTTCCTTTATGAGATATTTAAAAATTCTTTACGTACAGGTTATTATAGGAATTGTGTTGGGCGTATTAACAGGGTGGTTAGTTCCTGCATTTCATGAAACAGCTAAACTCATCAGCGATACGTTCATCAACATGATACGCATGGTCATTGCACCCGTTATTTTCTTTACCATTGTTTCCGGTATCGCCGGTGCAGGTGATATGAAAAAAGTGGGAAGGGTGGGCTTGAAGTCATTGATCTATTTTGAAGTGATTACAACTCTTGCACTGATCATTGGTTTGCTGGTGGCTAATATCGTTCAACCAGGCGCCGGCGTACAGTTTACACAAGGAGCATCAACGCAGGTAACACAAATTGCACAG
>JAACZX010000058.1 GCA_009996555.1 Chitinophagaceae bacterium
CGGGTACATAGCTGATCCGCCCTTCTTTGGTTACTTTAACGAATTTCGATTCCCATGCAGCAACTGGCAGATCTGAAAATGGAGCCTGGAATGAGAGGAATACTACAGCAGCAAAAAAGAAGATTCCTTTTTTCTTGAATAATATTGACATAGTTGATGTATAAATGAAAAATAAAATCTACTATAAGGTTCGCATTTTTTTTAAACATATCAACGGCATTGCCAGAATAGCTGAATACTTAGCTAAGAGATGAATTGTTGCCTTATAGTCCCCGGATGACCTTCGTAATATTGAAAATGTTGTTGTTCTTTTTTGTGAACTGATTTCTAAACAATCCTGTATGAAATTTTTTGTAATTCTTTTCCTGGCTGCCACTGTAGTTAAATCAAATGCTCAATCGTACACATTAACAGAGCAGGATGACCGCTGGGCAATACTTGCTGACGGAAGCATTCAATGGATTGTTAACGGACGGCTCCCGCATCAAGACCATATTGAAATGGGAGGAGAAAAAGTAGCGATGTGGATGCAGTATGCTGTTGATAGTAACGCCATGCCTAAACTGTCACGTACGTTGGTTTTTCCTTCGTTTCGTTTGTTGCCGCAGCGTACAATTGCACACATGATGTACAATGTGGAAGATGCAGACCTGCCAAGAATATATATTAACGACAGGTTGTTGAAAGCAGGCGTGCATAATGCAACGGTGATGAATGATATGCCCGAAAAAGTGAGAAGTGTTACACAGAATGGCATTATGCAGATCGATAGTGAAATTGGAAAGGATGGCTTGCAGCTAAAGCGTTATTTCTTTCCTTCTGTTGATAAAGCAATGGCTTTTGAAAAGCTGGTATTCTTCAATAATGGGAAACTGCCGGTAAAGGTGGAAATGGAATATCTGAAACGGGAAATCCGTCCGGCAGCTGAGCGAACCAGCAATGGTCCGCATCATTTTATTATCACTACCACTGGGGAAGGTTTAAAAACCATTCAGCCAGGTGACAGTGCTGTTTTTGCAATTACATTCCAGGCAACAAGGGCAACAGAGCCTGTGTACATTGCTGACATAAATAACGAGCAACTTGCAAGAAGAAAAAGGGTAAGCCAGATCAAAGAAAAATTAGTTTTAGAAACACCGGACAATCTGTTGAACACAATGTTTGCTTTTGCAAAAGTGCGCAGCGCTGAAAGTATCTATAATACGAAAGGAGGTTACATGCATGGACCAGGAGGCCTTCGTTACTATGCAGCAATATGGGCAAATGATCAGGCAGAATATGTAAATCCTTTTTTTGCATTTCTGGGAGATGAGGTTGCCAATAAGTCTGCGATGAATTCATTCCGGATGTTTGCGAAATACATGAACCCTGAGTACAAACCTATTCCGAGTTCGATCATAGCCGAAGGTGCAGGTGTATGGCAAGGCGCAAAGGACAGAGGTGATATGGCTATGATTGCATATGGTGCCGGACGTTATGCGCTTGCTTATGGTAATGTTGATTCAGCCAAGGTACTGTGGCCACTGGTAGAGTGGTGTCTTGAATATCTGAAACGTAAGCTTACAAGTGACGGTGTTGTGTATTCTGACAGTGATGAACTGGAAGGAAGGTTTCCCGCCGGGAAAGCAAACCTTAACACCAGTTCACTTTATTACGATGCATTGCTGTCTGCAGCATATCTCGGAAAAATGCTGGGCATCTCCGGTAAACAGCTAAAGCAGTATCAACAAGATGCTGCAAAACTAAGGGCCAATATTGAAAAATATTTTGGTGCAACAATAGATGGTTTTCAAACCTACCGTTATTATAAAGGAAACGATACGTTGCGTGCTTGGATAACCACACCTTTAACGGTAGATATATTTGATAGAAAAGAAGGTACGGTTGCTGCTTTATTTTCTCCACGGTTATGGACAGAAGACGGATTGGCTTCATTGGCGGGTAATAAAACATTTTGGGATCGGTCAACTTTATATGGATTAAGAGGTGCATTTGCAGCGGGTGAAACTGAAAAAGCTTTTGATTTTCTGAAATACTTTTCCCGCAGACGATTATTGGGTGAACATGTTCCTTATGCTGTGGAGGCTTACCCCGAAGGCAATCAACGTCACTTGTCAGCAGAGAGCGGTTTGTACTGCCGCATATATACCGAAGGTATGTTTGGCATTCGACCAACAGGTTTTAATAGTTTCGTAGCTACACCACGGCTGCCGGATAATTGGGATAAAATGTCTTTGAAAAATGTTCATGCATTCGGCCATGTGTTTGATATGGAAATTAAGAGAGCTAGGAATCACAAGCTGGAAATCATCATTACAAAAAATAATCAGCGTAAAACATATTTGATCAATAATGGTAAGTCACAAATGATCGTCCTCTAAGTGGCAGATCTGATGTAGCATTTTGTTCGCCGCCATTCCTTTACTGGCAAACGTTTCATCAGAAAATAAAAATGGCGATTCTTTAAAGAATCGCCATACATCTACTCTTGTGCCCAGAACTGGATTCGAACCAGCACATCCTTGCGGACGCTGCGACCTGAACACAGTGCGTCTACCAATTTCGCCATCTGGGCAGTTTCTCCCGACGGTATCGGGATTCAGGGCTGCAAATGTAAAGTGGAAACAGGAAAGTAAAAAATTAAAAATCTGTTAGTTGACCGATCGTTTTTTTAACCCAAGGATAAGTATACCCGCAATCACAAGAGCCGTTCCAAGTAATTGCGACCAGTGAATGGTTTCTCCTAAAAACCACCACGCCTGCAGAATTGTTGACACAGGACCAATGCTTGAAATAATGGCTACATTATTACTGCCAATACGTTTCGTGCCACCCGCAATGAAATAAGATGGGAGAACAGTGGCAATAATACCCAGCAACAACCCATATTCCCAATGTTGTTTTGCTACAGCAATAATGCCTGATGGTTCATGCTTCAGTAAAAAGTGAATGAAAATACCTGCTGTTGCAGCAAGCATGGCATACGATGTAAATTTTGTTGCACCGGTTAACGGAATCAACCGGCCACTGCCAACAATGTAAAGAGCATAAGTAATTGAACAAAGAAATACAAGCAAACCTCCCCAAAAAAATCCAGGTTCTAAATGATACAGGTTAAACTCGCCTGCATAAGCCAACCCTATTCCGCTGTAAGTGAGCAACAGTGCGATGCGCTGGTTTTTATGAATCTGTTGACGAAACACTACTGCATTAATAAGTACCACAAAGCTGGGATAAAGAAAAAGGATCAACCGTTCAAGCCCTGCTGAGATATAACGCAACCCTTCAAAATCCAGATAACTGCTCACATAATAGCCAAGCAAACCAACAGCAATCAATTGTAACCACTGCGTTTGCGTTAACGATGTCTTGTTCTGACGGATATAGAACAACACAGCAATATAAAACGGTAATGCAAACAGCATTCGTAATGTAAGAAGCGAGAGTGCATCTATTTCAATATTGGCGAATGCTTTTTTTACAATAATGGCCTTGGTTGAAAACAATACAGAGCCAATGAATGTAAGTACAAAACCAATGAAGGTAACAGAGTATTTCTTAGGCATAAATTGAAATAAAAAAGTCCTGCTGAACTCATAGCACAACAGGACTTTCAAATAAATGATGACTAACGGCCTGTCTTAAACGCTCACATTAAAATCACGCAGCGCATCGTTCAGGCTTGTCTTCAGGTCGGTGCTTGGTTTACGCTGACCAATGATCAATGCACAACCAACACCAAACTCACCAGCTGGGAATTTCTTATTGTATGTTCCGGGAATCACCACACTACGTGCAGGAACACGGCCTTTCATTTCAATTGGCTCTGCACCGCTAACATCAATGATCTTGGTCGATTGTGTTAACACCACATTCGCTCCAAGTACAGCTTCTTTTTCAACGATCACACCTTCAACAACAATACAACGGCTGCCAACAAACACACCATCTTCAATAATTACAGGGCTTGCCTGCAATGGTTCAAGCACACCGCCAATACCCACACCACCACTCAGGTGAACGCCTTTACCAATTTGTGCACAGCTGCCAACAGTTGCCCATGTATCAACCATAGTGCCTTCATCAACATACGCACCAATGTTTACATAGCTTGGCATCAGCACCACGTTCTTTGCAAGGTATGCACCATAGCGTGCTACTGCATGCGGCACGGCACGCACACCAAGCTCTTTATAATTTTTCTTCAATAACATTTTATCATAAAACTCAAAAGGAGCTACATCCCATGTCTGCATTTGCTGAATACCAAAATACATCAGGATGGCTTGCTTTACCCACTCATTCACTTCCCAGCCATTGGCAGTTGGTGCAGCCGTACGCAAACGGCCTTTATCCACTTCTTCAATTACTGCACGAACGGCATCACTGTACTTATCATCTTTCAACAGTTCACGGTTACCCCATGCTTCAAGGATCAAATCTTTCATCTTATTTCAATTTTGCTGCGAAAATAGTCAATAGTGAATTGTGAATGGTCAATGGGAGTACTTAAAATTATCAGGTATTTATTTGTGATACCAGCTGTTGTATAAGCAAGGCATCGCCTGTTGCCACGCAAGCTCTTGTACGTTCAGTTTTCATGGCAGCATACATACAGTCGTTCATTAAACTTGCTTATTGCTGGCTTCAACCCACCCCAATTAACTTTTCGAATGTATAACAGCTTGCCACTCCTCCCAAGAGAGAATAAACATCTTGCCACCATAAAACAGTTTACTTGTTCGGGCACCAATTCACCATTCACCATTGACCATTCACTACTCACCACTTACCGCTTATATTTGCCCCATGAACATTGGTTACGATGCAAAGCGGGCTTACCACAACCAGACGGGATTGGGGCATTACAGCCGCACACTTGTCCACTCGCTGGCAACTTATTTTCCGCAGCATGAATATTTCCTGTTCAATCCAAAAGCATCTTCATCATTTCAATTCAACGAACCGAATGTGCATGAAATATTACCCCATTCTTTCCTTTCAAAGAAGCTATCTGCTTTATGGCGTGGCAACTGGGTAAAAAAAGATCTCCAACAACACAAGATCGATCTCTATCACGGGCTTAGTCATGAAATACCGGTGAACATTCAACAAACAGGCATAAAATCCATTGTCACCATTCACGATCTCATCTTTGAACGTTATCCTCAACAATTCAAATTCATTGACCGGAAGATCTACGCTAAAAAATTCCGTTATGCCTGCGCACATGCCGATAAAGTAATTGCGATCAGTCAGCAAACAAAACAAGACATCATTGATCTGTACAAAACCGATCCTGCAAAAATTGAAGTGTGTTACCAGAGCTGCAATCCTGCATTTGGTGAACGGGTAACAGAAGAAGCGAAACAGGTAGTAAGAAAACGTTACAACCTGCCTGCTGAATATTTTCTTTATGTAGGCTCTGTTATTGAGCGAAAGAACCTGTTGAATATTTGTGTTGCCATGAACCAGCTTCGTCATCAACTCAGCATTCCGCTTGTTGTAATTGGCAACGGAGGTGAATACAAACAGAAAGTAAAAGAATATGTTCATCAACATAAACTTGAAGACCGGATCATTTTTTTATCAGACAATCCAATCGCAAAACATTCGGCAAGCTTTCAATCGGCACAGGACTTTCCAGCTATTTATCAACAGGCCATTGCCATGATCTATCCATCGGTGTTTGAAGGCTTCGGCATTCCTGTACTGGAAGCACTGTGGAGCCGCATACCGGTTATTACATCCAATGTTTCCTGCCTGCCGGAAGCAGGAGGAGAAGGTGCTTTTTATGTTGACCCAACAAAGCCGGAAGAAATTGCAAAGCAGATGCTGCATATACTCAACGATACTTCATTTACTGCACAACAGGTTGAAAAAGGCAGGCAACATGCACAGCGTTTCAGTAATTACAATACTGCAGCCAGGGTTATGCAAGTGTATGAGCAAATTGTCTGAACCATGATTTGGGGAGATTATTAGATTAAGGAGATAAATATTCAAGTTGTTCATCCCCTCTTGGGGGCAGCAACATGTTACATATACTTCAAACAAACAGGTTGGGTTTTCGTACTTCTTACTTCGTACCTCGTACTTCTTTCAGCTTTCGTATTTTTGTCCTCTTATGATGATCGATTGTTCAGCAAAAGAACTGGAGTTATTACAAATCATTGGTAATTGTGCACAGCGGCTGCAGGTGCCTTGTTATCTTGTTGGCGGCTTTGTGCGTGATAAATTATTACAGCGTCCTTGTAAAGATCTTGATTTTGTTTGCGTGGGCGATGGCATTGCACTGGCACAGGAAGTGGCACAACAATTTAAACCCGCACCACAGGTTTCGTTCTTTAAAACATTCGGTACAGCCAATATTAAAGTAGATGGATTTGAGATTGAATTTGTAGGCGCACGGAAAGAAAGTTATGCTGCTCACTCACGCAAACCCGAAGTGGAGCCGGGCTCACTGGAAGATGATCAGAAGCGAAGAGACTTCAGCATTAATGCACTTGCCATCAGTTTAAATAAAGATGATTTCGGACAGTTGATCGATCCGTTCAATGGGGTAGAAGATCTGAAGTTAAAGATCATCCGCACACCATTGGAACCCGGCACAACCTTTAGCGACGATCCTCTGCGTATGATGCGGGCCATTCGATTTGCATCGCAATTAAATTTTACGATACTGCCTGAAACATGGCTCGGCATTAGTGAAAATGCGCATCGTATCCACATCATATCAAAAGAACGGATAGCCGACGAACTCAACAAAATTGTGTTGAGTAAAAAGCCATCTGTTGGCTTTGATCTCTTATACAAAAGTGGATTGTTGAAATTATTCTTTCCGCAAATGGTTGAACTTGCAGGTGCAGAATATATTGATGGCAAGGGGCACAAGGACAATTTCTATCATACATTGCAGGTGCTCGATAATATTTCGGAAAACACAAATGATTTGTGGTTACGCTGGGCAGCCATTCTTCATGATATTGCAAAGCCAGCCACCAAACGTTTTGAGCCTGGTCATGGCTGGACATTCCATGGACACGAAGTAGTAGGGGGCCGTATGGTGCCAAAAATATTTGCACAACTGAAGTTGCCTGCCAATGAAAAAATGAAGTTTGTGCGTAAGCTGGTGGAATTACATCTGCGCCCCATCAGCCTCACAAAAGAAAGCATAACGGACAGCGCTATACGCCGTTTACTGTTTGATGCCGGTGAAGATTTTGATGCATTGATGATGTTGTGCAATGCTGATATTACATCAAAGAACCAGCAGAAGGTACAACGCTACCTGCAAAACTTTGAACTGGTGCGCCAGCGTTGCAGGGAAGTGGAGGAAAAAGATCAAATCCGTAACTGGCAGCCGCCTATTACCGGCGAGATCATTATGCAAACATTCAATGTGCCACCATCCCGTATTGTTGGCGATCTGAAGAACGCAATCAAAGACGCTATTTTAGATGGCGATATTGAAAACAATTACGATGCAGCCTATGCCTTTATGCTGCAAAAGGCAAAGGAAGTAAATCTTGTTCCTGTGAACGAATAATTTTACTTTTGTTATTGCTGATGCAGGAATAACTGATTGCTGTATGTCCAGTTTTTCTATTACCTAATCTTCAATTTGCGTTATGGCTATTTTACGTTTCAGGGTTTATTGGGAAGAAGATGATGCGGTTTACCGTGATATTGCAATTAAGCATACACAAAACTTCAGGGATATGCATGATGTGATCCTGAAGGCGTATGAATTTGATAATAAACATAAGGCTACTTTTCACCGCAGTAATGATCATTGGCAAAAAGGCCGTGAAATTACACTGGAGAAATATGAAAAGGATTACAAAGCCGATCCGCTGCTGATGGAAGAAACAACAGTGGGTAGCGAAATTCGTGAACCAAACCAGAAATTTATTTACATCTACGATTTTAATAAGAACTGGACTTTTCTTGTGGAGCTCATCAACGTAAGCAAAGAAGAAAATCCCAAACTCACTTATCCCTGTCCGGTACGCAGCGAGGGCATTGCTCCAAGCCAGTACGGCACAAAAGGCTTAGTGGGCGATAAGCTTGCTGAAATGGAAGAGAAATACGACCTGAGTGCTGTAGGTGATGGTTTTGGTGAGGAAGGAGAGGAAAGTGAAGGAGCTGAAGAAGAGGAAACAGGTACAGAAGAAGATGATACCGCATTTTGATGGCTGATGCAGGATCTATGATTGCCAATTGTTATTCACAATTGACCATTGACCTCTCACCATTCACTTACACTGTTGAGTTCTTTACAAACTCATCAACAATATGAACAAAACCGTTATTCTTATTGCAGGCCCTACAGCCGTGGGCAAAACAGCAGTCGCTATTCAATTAGCAAAACACTTTTCTACACAAATTATTTCTGCCGATTCACGCCAGTGCTTTAAAGAGATCAGTATTGGTGTGGCCAAACCTTCAGAACAGGAGTTGCAGGAAGTAAAACATTATTTCATCAATTCGCACTCCATTCATGAAACCGTTACAGCTGCTGCGTATGAAAAATATGCCCTTGATGCAGCTGCTGAAATTTTTAAAACACATGATATAGCTGTCATGGTTGGCGGCACAGGTTTATACATCAAAGCTTTTTGCGAAGGCATGGATGAAATACCTGCTGTGGAAGACAATCTGCGTAATGAGCTGCAGCAACAATACAATGCATTGGGCCTTGAATGGCTGCAGCAACAATTAAAGCAACATGATCCTTTATTTGCTGCACAAGGCGAAATGCAGAACCCTCAGCGAATGCTCCGTGCACTGGAAGTTGTACGCTCAACAGGCGCATCAATTCTCAGCTTCCGGAAAGGAGAGAAACAGCAACGTTCATTTCAGATAATTAAGACAGGGCTTGATTTGCCAAGAGAAGAATTGTACAACCGCATCAATGAACGGGTAGACATTATGATGAATGATGGTTTGCTGGAAGAAGCAAAAAAAGTATATCCATTACGTCAGCTCAATGCCTTGCAAACAGTTGGATACAGGGAACTGTTCGATTATTTTGATGGTAACAGCACACTTGAAAAGTCTGTTGAAAAGATCAAACAAAACTCACGACATTATGCTAAACGCCAGCTTACATGGTTCAGGCGTGACGAGGAAATGAAATGGTTTCATCCTTCGCAGTTGAAAGACATTATCAATTACATCGATATACAACTAAAAACGGGGCATTATTAATGCCCCGTTTTTGTATTGGTAAATTTTTCGTTTAAAATTTAAACCCTACCGTAGCCACCACCTGTCCATTTGTAATTTTGTTTAACGCAAGCGGAACTCCAATATTTGGATCTTCTAACGTGTAAGGCACATGAAAACTGTTGCCAAAACTATGCAGGTAAGAAAGGTCAAGGAAAAAACCTTTATCACGGTAGCCCACACCAAGGCTTGGTGTCATTCGCCAGTTACGGATAGGTTTACCCGATTCATCAACAATAAAATCTTTTACATAAGGGCTGCCCATAAAATTGAACCCTGCACGAAACATATAGGTCTTGAATTTCAGTTCACCACCAAGTCTTGCATTCAGCGTCATCTTGTATGCTTCATCAATGGATTGGTTCAGGCTGTTGAA
>JAACZX010000479.1 GCA_009996555.1 Chitinophagaceae bacterium
CGTTTCATAAAATGCAAGACTGTCTTTAGGAATCTTATTAAAGAATGCTCTTACTTCTGTTGGTGTGATCTTTACATTTTCAACGATCTTGTTCCGCATGGCAGATGCAAGTTTCGTTTCACGGATGGGGTCACGCATTTCTTCACGAAACTGGTAAATGGTTTTACCCGTGATCTGTTCAATTACTTCTTTAGAACCATACTGCTGAATGAAATAACGGATACGGTTCTCCACATCCGCTTCCACTTCTTCTTCACTCACCGGCAATGAATCTTTTTCGGCCTGGATAGCCAGCATTTTGTTGACGATGAGCTGCTGCATTAAAAAACAGGAAGCATCGGGCGGCAGTTCATAGTCTTTATTTCTCGCATCGTTGATCTGGTTTTCAATATCCGATTTCAATACAATGCGATCACCTACCACACCAATGATCTTATCGGCAGTTACTTTTTTTGTTTGCTGAGCCTGTGCTCCAATAACAACAAACAATACAATGATGGTTACTATTTTTTTCATTCCTGAAAGATGAGGTTCAAAAGTAATAGAGATGGCCGTCTTATGAGCACGGCCATCGTTGTTTTAACAATCTGTTTCTATGCTTTAACAGCTTATAACGTACGTTTCACTTCTTCTTCTTCAATTGCCACGAGGGTATCGCCTACGCTGAGATCGCTGAAGTTTTTGATGGTGAGACCACATTCCATATTTGTAGACACTTCTTTTGCATCGTCCTTGAAGCGTTTTAAGCTGCCCAATTCTGCAAAACCACCTTCTGTACGTGGGTACACCAGTACACCATCACGGTACAGGCGGATCTTGGCATCACGCTTCAGCTTTCCATCAAGCACATAACAACCTGCAACAGTAGCTTTATCAAATTTGTACACTTCACGTATCTCAACTGTAGCCACCTCTTTTTCTGTGATCTTCGGTTCAAGTAAGCCTTCCATCGCACTCTTCACTTCTTCAATGGCATTGTAGATGATGGAGTAGTTCTTGATTTCCACACCTTCCTGCTCGGCAAGTTTAGATGCCTGTAATGAAGGACGAACGTTAAACCCGATCAGGATGGCATCAGATGCGCTTGCCAATGTTACGTCGGCTTCCGATATCTGACCAACAGCTTTCAATACCACATTCACTGCAATTTCTTCTGTAGAAAGCTTCTGCAATGAATCGGTGAGGGCTTCTACGGAACCATCCACGTCACCTTTGATGATGAGGTTAAGTTCTTTAAAGTTACCCAGTGCCAAACGGCGACCGATTTCATCGAGTGTAATGTGCTTCTTGGTTCTGATACCTTGTTCACGCAGGATCTGTGCACGGCGGCCGGCAATTTCTTTTGCTTCTGCCTCGTCTTCATACATTCTTAATTTCTCACCTGCCTGTGGTGCACCATTTAAACCAAGTATCTGCACCGGTGTTGATGGGCCTGCTTTATCAATACGCTGATTACGTTCATTGAACATGGCTTTTACACGGCCATAATACTGACCAGATACGATGAGGTCGCCTTGTGATAATGTACCGTTCAATACCAGTACAGTTGCCACATAGCCACGGCCTTTATCAAGCGATGCTTCAATAATAGAACCTGTCGCTTCACGGTCAGGGTTTGCTTTCAGCTCAAGTAATTCAGCTTCCAGTAATATTTTTTCAAGCAGCTTATCTACGTTCAATCCTTTTTTGGCAGAAAGTTCCTGGCTTTGGTATTTACCACCCCATTCTTCCACCAAAATATTCATTTGCGATAATTGCTCGTAGATCTTTTGCGGATTAGCTCCATCCTTATCGATTTTGTTGATGGCAAAGATCATTGGTACACCGGCTGCCTGTGCGTGGCTGATGGCTTCTTTTGTTTGCGGCATCACCGCATCATCTGCAGCAACAACAATTACAGCAATATCCGTCACCTTTGCACCACGTGCACGCATGGCTGTAAACGCCTCGTGACCCGGAGTATCAAGGAAGGTGATTTTTTTGCCGCTCTCTGTTTTTACTTCGTAAGCACCAATGTGCTGGGTAATACCACCCGCTTCACCAGATACTACGTTTGCATTACGGATATAATCGAGCAATGAAGTTTTACCATGATCAACGTGACCCATGATGGTTACAATTGGCGCACGTGGCTGCAGACTGTCTGCATCATCTTCAACTTCTTCTTCCTCCATTTCAGCCTGCTTCTCCATATCTATGAACTCAACCTCAAAGCCAAATTCACCTGCAACAAGTTCAATCACCTCTGCATCCAAACGCTGGTTGATTGATACCATCATACCAAGGCTGAAACATTTTGCCACAACATCAGTTGCAGAAACATCCATCAGGCTTGCCAGTTCGGCTGCACTGATAAATTCTGTTACCTGCAGCTTATTATCTTCTGCACCATCGTTCATCTGGTCAGCCATTTCATCACGCTTCAGCTTGCGGTATTTTGCTTTTAAGCTCTTACCACGACCGCCCTGGCCTGCGAGTTTGGCTTGTGTTTCACGAAGTTTTTCCTGGATTTCTTTTTCGTCGATGACTTTATCTTCACGACGCACATTAATGCTCGGACGGTTACGGTCGCCTCCACGCTGCTGCCCGCCACCTCTGCGGTCGCCGCCACCTCCGCGGTTTTGGAAACCACCTTGTTGCTGACCACCACGGTTCTGGAAACCACCTTGCTGTCCGCCCTGGCCTTGTTGACCGCCTTGCTGCGGCTGACTACCCTTCTTGTCGATAGGAATACGCTTGCGTTTACGTTTTTCCTTGTCAAGATTTGGTTTGGGCCTTGTATCGGGATTAACAGGTAATTCAATTTTACCGAGGATCTTAGGACCTTCCAGCTTTTCGGCTTTGATGTTTTCAATCACCACATCTTCTTCTTCCTCTGCCGCAGGCGGTGCTGTTTCAGCAACTACCACCGGAGTTGAAACGACGGGCGTTTCTTCTTTTGCTTCGGGTACAACAACCGGCTCTTCTTTTGGCTCTTCCTTCTTCTTCTTTTCAACTACTTTCTTTGGCCTTGTTGAAGAATCGATTTTATCGAGATCGATCTTGGTTACAATTTTTGGACCTTCCACTTCCGGAACTTCTACCTTCACCACTTCAGGTTCAGGCTGTTTTACTTCTTCCACTACCGGAGCGGGAGCAGGTTCCGGTTCAGGTTCAGGTTCCGGAACAACAGCAACAACAACCGGCTCAACCGGTTTCACTTCTTCTACCTTCGGCTCTTCCTTTACAACCTTCTTTACTTCCTTCTTAATGGAAATATCTTCTTCTTCTTTCTTCTTCTTCAAATCAGACATACCACCTTTAGGAATCTCGATCTGATCACTTTTTGCTTTCGCCAGTTTATCTGATGAGAACTCCTGCTGCAGTGCACGGTACATTTGTTCCGTAAGCTTTGCAGTGGGCTTAAGATCGTCTTTGCTGAAGCCTTTACCAGCCAGAAAATCAATAAGGGTGTCTTTACCGATATTGAATTCCTTGGCAGCGGCCATTAAACGTGGTGTATTAACTTCTGACATAATGAACTTCCCTTTACCCTACCGTAATAGGAGGGAACATCTTGTTTAATTGTTTAAATAAATCTTATCAATAGAACTTCCTGTCTTATTCGTTTTCAAACTCTTCCTGCAACACACGGCGTACTTCTTCAATGGTTTCTTTTTCCAGATCGGTACGGCGTTCCAGTTCCTCAGCAGTAAGGTCAAGTACACTGCGTGCTGTATCGCAACCTATACGCTTCAGCTCATCAATCACCCAACCTTCAATTTCATCTGTAAATTCATCCAGATCAATATCAAATTCGTTGGTTTCTTCTTCTGTATCACGGTAAACATCAATTTCATAACCTGTGAGCTCACAAGCCAGTTTAATGTTTACACCACGCTTACCAATGGCCAATGAAACCTGGTCGGGCTTCAAATAAACTTCTGCATGCTTACCTTCCTGGTCAATATCCATACTGGTAATTTTTGCAGGCGTTAATGAACGCTGTATAAGCAGGTTGATATTAGCAGTGTAGTTGATCACATCAATGTTCTCGTTCTTCAGCTCACGAACAATACCGTGGATACGGCTACCTTTCATACCTACGCAGGCACCCACCGGATCAATACGGTCATCAAAGCTTTCAACCGCCACTTTTGCTCTTTCGCCTGGTTCACGAACAATTTTGCGAATAACGATCAAGCCATCAAAGATCTCCGGCACCTCAATTTCAAGCAATTTAGCAAGGAACAACGGACTTGTTCTCGATAAAATAATCACAGGGGCATTATTTTTTAATTCCACCTTCTTGATCACTGCACGGATATTCTCGCCTTTCTTGAAATAATCCTGTGGAATCTGCTCACTTTTAGGCAATAACAGTTCATTTCCTTCCTCATCCAGCAACAACACTTCCTTCTTCCAAACCTGGTACACTTCTGCACTCAGGATCTCCCCAATACGGTCAGAATATTTTTTTACCAGTACATTTTTCTTCAAATCACCAATACGGCTTGCCAGTGTTTGCTTTGCAGCAAGGATTGCACGGCGGCCGAAGTCATGGATATCAACATCTTCATATAATTCCTCTCCCACTTCATAATCAGGCTCAATCTTTACGGCATCGCTGTAAGCAATCTGTGCCAGCGGATCTTCCACCTGGCCATCTTCCACAATTGTACGACGACGCATGATTTCCAGGTCACCCTTCTCCGTATTAACGATCACATCGAAATTATCATCACTGCCGTATTTCTTACGAAGCAAAGTTTTGAATACATCTTCCAGCACCTTCATCATCGTGGGGCGGTCAATATTTTCCGCATCCTTAAACTCCTGGAAACTTTCTATAAGATTGATACTTGCCATAACTCTGTTGTTTTATTTGTGCGGTTGTTTTGAATGGCCGCAACCATTATCAGTTAAATACAATTTTGATTTTTGTTGATTTAATATCAGTATATGCAAGGTTGTGCAGCAGCACTTCCTGTTTCTTGCCTTTTCCTTTTGTTTCTTCCAGCGTTACCACTTCATCATCTGCAGCCAGCAGTTTTCCGTCGAGTTTGCTGCCATCTTTCATCACCACTTCCACCAAGCGGCCAATATTTTTCAGATACTGGCGGGTGAGTTTTAATGGTTCTTCCAGGCCTGCTGATGAAACTTCCAGTGAAAAATCACCATCGGTAAATAATCCGGCTTCTTCAATCTGTTGATACAGTGCCCGGTTATATTGAATACAGCGACCAATGGGCAGGCCTGCATCTGCATCTAAAAAAACCTGGATATTGTTACCCGGTTTCAGTTTAATGTCTACCAGGAAACAATCAGGATCAACACTGATCAACTCCTCTGTTAGCTGCCTGATGGCAACTGCTTTCTGTTCTATGTTCATGTAGGTGAAATAAAGAAGGGAACGATGCCGTTCCCTTCCACTGTTTCTTTTATCCGGTGCAAAAGTAGCATAATAGCAGTTAACAGAAAAAATAATTTTTGATTTAAACCGGCGCAGGAGGCTTTATCGGATTCTTCACAAATGGAGGGAATGTATTCGTTTATCTTTGCAGCATGTTACGCTATCTTTTATTCGGACTGTTGATCTACTTCCTTTACCGTTTCATCTTCAACTTTGTGGTGCCTGTTACCAGGGCTACCCGTGATATGAAAAAGAAAATGACAGAATTTCAAACCCGCATGCAGGAACAGCAAAACGGTTTTCAGCAACAAGCTGCCGAACCTGTAAAACAACCATCCAGCAAAGCTGCTGAAGCAGATTATATTGAATTTGAAGAAGTGAAGTAACTTGTAAAATCCAAGGTACAAGAACCAAGAACTAACGTACAAGAACCAAAACCCAAGGTACAAGAACCAAAATCCAAAGAAGATCAATCGTCAACTGCGGAACGACTGTTTAGTATTTTGGATATTATTTTTAAGGTATCCATTTTTCACAACCCCAATTCTTCTACTTTCATTCCCTGCAGTAAATGCACTGTTTGGATGCCTAAACTTTGTGCAGCTTCTATATTATTAATACTATCGTCAATAAAAAGTGTTTCGGCCGGCACAAGTGCATGTTTGTGCAATACATATTCAAAAGCCGACGCATTGGGTTTTCGATGACCAATGCGGTGTGAGTAATATGCAACATTAAAGAGCTCATCTAACTCACTACCCGGGTATAATTGCCGGTAACGCTGCTGAAACTCCTGCAAATGAATTTCGTTGGTATTGCTGAGCAGGTACACTTGGTATTTATCTTTTAAAGACGGTAAAACTGCAAGGCTTTCCTTTCTGAAATCAAGGAGCAGCGCATTCCACGCATCTTTTATCTGTTCATTGCTTAACTGTTGCTGAGTAGCGGCACGAAATTCATCATAAAACAACCGATCGTCCATGCCTGTTTCCAGTTGGCGGAACAATGGATTGCTGTGAAACTGGCTGAAGAACCCCGAAAAATCATGCACCCCCAGATCTGCAAATGCTTTTTCTGAAAGTTTAAAATCAATGTTCAGCAGCACACCCCCTAAATCAAAAATGATTGCTTTTATGTTTTGCATGCTGCAAAGAAAACACTTTGCAGCATGCAGATTTTAACGCTGGCTGCTCCTTAAAAATTAAGCCTGAAATAATCCGTTTGCGATACACCTATTTTTCTATCTTTGCCCCCGCCCAAAAGGCCGGATCCTTAGCTCAGACGGTTAGAGCATCTGACTCATAATCAGAGGGTCGTAGGTTCAAATCCTACAGGATCCACAATTGAAGAGTAGCTTTTTTAAGCTCGGAGTAATCGGGTCGTAGGCCAAGACTTTGCGTAGCAAGTCTTGGTGCCGACTGAAACGTCGGCATTCAAAACCTGCAGGATCCACAAAAAACAACGCTTTAAATGCCGGTAAGACAGGAAGACGGAAAGCAACAGCATTACTTCCCGCCTTATTCATCTTCCCGGCATTTCTTTTAAAAAATGGCTTTAACCTTTGCTTAACCGATAAGCAAATACATTTGCCTCTTTACAATTATGAAGAAACTAATACTGTTTACACTCATTCTTGCAACTGGTATTTCAGCAACAGCGCAGGAAACAGAAAAGAAGAAAAAGAAAGACTGGTCAAAAGTTAATCTCGGCAACCGTCCTAAAGATCATCTCCTGTTCCAGGTGGGTTATCTTACATGGATGCAAAAACCTGACAGCATTACCACCAAAGGTTTTGCAAGAACAGTGAATGCGTATTTCTCTTTTGATTTTCCGTTTAAAACAGACCCTCGTTTCAGTGTGGGTTTGGGTGCAGGTGTTGGTGCCGACAATATGTTTTTTGATAAAAGCGCAGGTCGTAACCTCAATATCATCAACAATAACTCATTCCAGTTTGCGCCGCACCTGGGAAGAGATACATTAAATAAATATAAGTCGATGAAGCTGGCTACCGTTTACCTGGAAGCACCGGTTGAGTTGCGTTTTATGGTTGATCCTACGCAACCAAACAAGAGCCTGAAATTTGCTGTGGGTATGAAAATCGGTACACTCATCAGTGCCAACGACAAAACAAAATTCACGCAGGATGCAAATGGCAATACAGCTTATATCTTAAAAGAAAAAGACAAGAAGCATTTCAACAACCTGCGCTTAGCAGCTACTGCAAGAATAGGTATGGGCAACTTTGCTATTTTTGGTCAGTACCAACTCAACGATTTTATTAAAGAAGGCCAGGGACCAAGCCAGATAAGACCACTTACGGTTGGTATTACCCTTACCGGTTTATAATATTTGTTATATGCAACAGGAAAGCGTGACAGAGTTTGTCACGCTTTTTCTTTTATGAACAGGCAAAGAAGTTCTTTTAACTTTGCCGATGAATTTTTAAAACAGTGATTGAACGTAAACAGGCAATACAACAGGAAGAACGTGCCATTATAGTGGGCGTTGTGCAAAAAGGACAAACAGAGTTACAAGTACAGGAGTACATGGACGAGCTTGCATTTCTTGCAGAAACGGCCGGAGCTGTTACCTTAAAACGGTTTATGCAAAAACTGCCACATCCCGACAGCCGCACATTTGTTGGGAAAGGAAAGCTGGAAGAGATCAAAAATTATGTCAGCGGCAGGGATATTACGCTTGTAATATTTGATGATGAGCTTACCGGAGCACAGATCATGAACATTGAAAAAGAACTGGGCACTTATACTATTGACCGTAGTGATCTGATCCTTGACATCTTTGCCCGCAGAGCTAAAACGGCACAGGCAAAAACGCAAGTAGAACTGGCGCAATACCAATACATGCTACCCCGGCTGAAAGGTATGTGGAAACACCTTGAACGGCAAGGTGGCGGTATTGGTACAAGGGGCCCGGGTGAAACAGAAATTGAAACCGACCGCCGTATTGTAAAAGACAAGATCTCTTTGTTACGCAAACGGCTGGCTGAAATTGATAAACAATCGCTCACCCAACGAAAAGACCGTGGCGAATTTATTCGTGTGGCCTTAGTGGGTTATACCAACGTGGGCAAGAGTACGCTCATGAACATCCTGAGCAAGCGTGATGTATTTGCAGAAAATAAATTATTTGCCACGCTTGATACCACCACCAGCAAAGTTGTTTTTGAAAACACACCCTTTCTGCTGAGTGATACCGTTGGATTTATCCGCAAACTGCCACATCATCTTGTAGAAAGCTTCAAGAGCACACTTGATGAGGTTAGAGAAAGCGATGTGCTGCTGCATGTGGTGGACATTTCGCATCCGCAATACGAAGACCAGATCAACGTAGTAAACAAAACTCTCCAGGATCTGAAATGCCATGATAAACCAGTGATCACCATTTTCAATAAAATGGACCTGTATGAAGAAAAGCATTTTGATGAATGGCTGGGCGATGATATTAAAGAAACTATTCTGAAGGAATTAAAAGAACGCTGGGAAAATGATACACAAGGCAACTGCGTATTTATATCGGCCACCGAAAGAAGAAACCTTGCTGAATTGCGTGATCGTATACTGGAGCAGGTAAGAAGTAATTACAGGATCCGTTATCCTTACAAAACCGAGTTTCTGTACTAATGCCTGCGGAAAAAAAATACAACTGGATCAAAGTTGCTGAAACAGCCGATGATTTTTTCTGGCAGGAAAATAATTTGTGCGAAATACAGGTGAAGGGTAAAACCATCTGTATTGCCCGGGCGGGAACGGAAGTATTTGCCTGTACACATAAATGCCCGCATGCGGGCGGACATTTGGCTGATGGTTATGTGGATGCATTGGGAAATATTGTTTGTCCTTTGCACAGGTATAAATTCAGTTTGCAGAATGGCCGCAACACAACTGGTGAAGGTTATTACCTAAAAACCTATCCCGTTGAAACAAGAGACGACGGTATTTACATTGGAATAGAAGAAAGTTCGTTCTTCAGTTTTTTTAAATAAAAAAAGTTACAGAGAAATAAGTAACAAAAAAGCAAAATCCCCTATTTTTGCAACCCCGAAAGGGGAAATACTCCTCCTTAGCTCAGTTGGTTAGAGCATCTGACTGTTAATCAGAGGGTCTCAGGTTCAAGTCCTGAAGGGGGAGCTAAACAGGACTTTTCAAAGAGTCTTAAAAAGTGTAAAAACAAGTCAAACCCACGTCAGC
>JAACZX010000059.1 GCA_009996555.1 Chitinophagaceae bacterium
CTTCCACAGCTTTACCGTTGTTAAAATGATAACGATAGGTAAAGCCGGTTGAAACAACCTGGTCGTAACTGCCGAGACGTACACCTGCCTGGTGTTTTGATTGTGCATGTACAGTAATACCTGTACACATCATGAGAAAAAATAAAAGAGAAAAGTATCTGCGCATCATGGTTGTTGAATTAGCTGCAATCAACCGAAAATGATGCCATGGTTTTTATTGTTGTTCTTTTATGAAAAATTTAAACCAGGCATATCCGAGTGCGATTGCAAGAACTGACGCTACCATAACGGCCATTTTGCTAATATCCTGTGTGAAGGAATCCTTAAAAGCAAGCATGGAAATAAAAATACTCATGGTAAAGCCAATACCAGCCAGTAAACCAAGACCGGTCATGTGCTTCCAGTTAATGCCTTTGGCCAGTTCCCCGATCTTTAATTTTACCAACAGCCAGCAAAAAGCCACAATACCCAACGGTTTGCCAATGACTAACCCGGTAATGATACCGATGCTGAGTTTATTGGTGATGTGTTCTGAAAAACCAGCTGGAATAATGATGGCTGTGTTTGCCAGTGCAAAGATGGGGATGATGAGGAAGTTGACATAGTTGTGTAAAGCGTGTTCAATACCATCGAGTTTGTTAATTGGAATTGTGAAGGCAAATAAAACACCTGCAATTGTAGCATGTACACCTGAGTTAAGAAAGCAAAACCACAATGCTCCACCGAGTATAAAATTCCAGAAACCAAATTTTACTTTGAAGCGTGTAAGCAGCAGCAGTAAAACAAACAAACCAATTCCTGTAAAGAGGTAAATGAATTTAATGGTGCTGGTGTAGAACACAGCTATGGCAACAATAGCACCCAGATCGTCGATAATAGCAAGTGCGGTAAGAAATATTTTTAATGCCAGCGGTACACGGTTCGAGAGTAATGAGGCAATGCCCAATGAAAAAGCTATATCTGTTGCCATGGGCACACCCCAGCCGTGTGCATATTCTGTTCCTTTGTTAAACAGGGTGAAGATGAGTGCAGGCACAAGCATGCCGCCAAATGCGCCTGCTATAGGCAGTATGGATTGTTTGATGGACGAAAGTTCGCCTGAAACCATTTCACGTTTTATTTCCATGCCTACCTGGAAAAAAAATAAGGCCATCAATCCATCGTTGATCCAATGCAGTACAGTGTGTGGAAGAAGATGACCAAGATGTGTTTCCTTCGTCCAAAAACTAAGATAGGCCGGGCCCAATGCTGTATTGCTGATGAGGAGTGATATTGCTGTGCAAATGAGTAAGATGATGCCTACTGCACGACTGTCATGTAACAATTCAAGTAAAGGCGAAATGAAAGTTCGCTTTAAAAAATTCAATTGCATCTGCAAATATAAGCAGATGAGGAAAAGTGTTTTTTGCCGATGAAGTGTTCGTTTACTTGAGCAGACTGCACACTAATTCTTACAGAAACAGTTCCAGCTTTGTTTTTGGTCTTCTGCTTTCGAGCCATTTAAAATTCTGCAGTTTTTTCTTATCATCTGGTAACTGGCGGATAGGATAGGTGGTACCTTTTACCGAACTGCTGTATTTTATTTTTTGCGGACTGCGTTCTTTAAAGTGGATATCGATCATATCGGCCACCATTCTTGTCATGCCCACATAAGCACTATCATCGTCCTGTATATAATAAATACTTTCTGCAGTTCCTTTTGCTTTTACAAAGTCAAGTTCTCCATCAATGAAGTAGCCATTGAGCGTGCGGCCTTTGATCTGGTTATAAAAACCGGCGGTTTCTTTTACATGCTGTATCATCAGCCCGTTTTCAAACACATAAAGCCGTTTTGGTTTTTTATTTTCAGTGAAAACAAAAATAGTATCGCCTGTAACCTGGCTGCCCTTGCTCCAAACAATCGGATCATGGTACATTTCAAACACACTATCCACACCCGAGTAGAACACACTATCGCCAACAGCCTGTAACGAATCGTTATAAATACGCACATTGCGGAAGGCCGTGATAAAGCGGAGAGTATCGGTTTCTTCTTTCGGTCTTTTCTTTCGGATGAGTGATGAGTCAATGAGCACAACAGCACTGCTGTCAAATGCAGGTATGGAATCGTTCGTGAGCTCAAGCTTTGGTTTATCACGGAGCGGTGGAGGAGGATTGTCTTTTTTATTTTCTTTTTTTGCAGTGATCACCGGTTTTTCAGTTACCGGTTTGGCAATACTATCGGTAACAGGTGCAACAGGAATGCTGTCTTTCAATACAACGCTGTTACTGTCTGTTACCAGCAATGAATCTTGTTTGATCACAGCAACTGTACTGTCATTTTTTAAAACAGAATCAACTTTTATGATCTGTGTACCTGTAATGGTATCAAATGCACGGATGTAACCGTTTTTCATTTGCGCCAGGTCTTTCATCAACCCGGAGTAAATCGTATCGGCAGCAATAAATACAGAATCTTTATTCTGCACAACAATCATCACCGGTTTTTCTGTTGCAAGGAAATTCTTTTTCACTTTATTAAAGAACACCCGGTTGCTGAAGAGCAATGCACCCTGTGCCGTGTCTTTGTATTGCACATTTCCTTTTGCTTCGCCAAAACCTGTTTTGTCATCAAATGCAAAATCATCGGCCACCATGGTTGATGTGCTGTCCTGCATGCGTGAACGGCTGCCGAATTTTGCTTTCTTGAACTTCAGATCATAATAGCCTTCTCTTGTATTAATTACTGAGTTGCCCGATTTGATGGTAGTAGGCGCAATGAATGTTGCCACCTGGCTGCCGGTATTGTACAATAGTGAATCACTTGCCAGCGCCACTTCAGGATCGCTCATTTTTACATCGCCAACAAAGTACACGTCTTTAATATCGGCATAATAAAAACCTTCCCGGCTGTAGAGCGTGGTTTGTTTACTGTCAATACGTCCACCGTTACGGTAAGTGCCTACTTTGCCGTTCATATCATAGTCCATCTCATCGGTGTAGAGTGTGCTGTTACCGTCGCTGAGTTTTACTTTGTCACGAAAGGTGGCTAATTTTTTTGCACCATCGTACTGCAGGTATTGCGAGTAGATGTTGACGGAATCGGCATCGTTAATATGCACGTTGCCGTATGCCTGCATAAAGTTTGTTTTTTCGTTGTACACCACGCTGTCGGCCCAGAATAAAGTGCCCCCCTGGCGTATGTGTACATTGCCAACAAGTATCTGCAGTTGCGTAGCGGAATCAATGGTTTTGAAATCGAAACGGTTTGTTTTCAAAATTTCCACCACACGCACCGTATCACTTGACTGCGATGGGCGGGGAAGTGGTTTTTTCTGCTGGGCAGTTACCACATTCACACAAAAAAGCACACAGCACAGTAAACCAAGGCGAAAAAACACGTTCAATTATTTTTGATTGTTATTGATGCTGTCGGCCAATGGTGCTTTGAGCGGTTCTGTTTTATCTTTTTTTCCAAACACAGAGAAGTTTACATAACGTTTTGGATGAAGTTTGAAATCATCCAGCAGAATGTTGAGACTGCGGCTTGTATTCTGGAGGTTATTATAAAGTTTGGGATCGTTAATAAGCATACCAAGTGAACCTTCGCCTTTATTGGCTTTCTGCAAAATTCCCTGTAATTGTGTGATGGTGTTGTTAAGATTCACCACTGTTTCTTTGATCTGCACTTCTGATAACTTCTGCGATGTGTTCTTGAGGTTATCAATTGTTGTGTTCAGCTTTTCGTTGTTGGTATTCAGATTGGTGGTGAAGGTTTCTACATTGGTTAATGTTTTTGCCAACGCTCCGTTCTTGCTGTTGAGCATTACCGATAAATTATCGGATGTGGTTTTTAAATTGGCAATGGTATGTTTGAGGTTGCTTTTGGTATGTTCATCAAACATACTGTTTACATTGCCCAGCAGCAGTTTCAATGAATCCACTGCCTGTTTTACATTGGCCATTACCGGATCAATGGTTGTCATAACCTTTGAAAGGATATCGGGGTTGCTGCTGCTTTGCAGTGTATCGCCTTTGGCTAAAAAAGTTTTTGCATCGCCAGGTACAATTGTGATAGAAGCATTGCCGGTGAGGCTGCTGTTGATCACTGCCACAGAATTGCTGGGAATATTTACATCGTCAAGAAGGTTAATGACCACCACCACTTCACTCACATCTTTATCAAGCTTGTTGATCTTGTACACATTGCCGATGCGGTAACCTTTGATCTTTACCTGGTTTGATGGCTCAAGTGCCAGCACATCAGGGAAACGGGCATAAAGCACATTCGATTTTTTCAGGATAGTTTTACCCTTCAAAAAATTAAATCCAAGAACAAGGAGGGTAACAGCGATTACGGTTAAGGCGCCTACTTTGGTTTCGTTTGAAACTTTCATTGTTGGTGAAAGGGAAGCATTTTGTTGCTTCCTCCGGCCAAAAATAAGAAATGTTTAAGCGCTGCAATGAATAAGAGTCCAAACAGCTGTTAAAAACTGTTCATTTTCATTACTTACGGCAGTTTGTTGGGTACATTTTGCACAGTAGGTTTTTCTACCAGTTCTTTGTATCGCTTTATGGAGCGTGAAATACTTTCTGCCATTTGCTGCTGACCAGCTTCGCTGATGAGGAATTCTTCCTCAGGCCTGTGCGAAAGGAAACCCAATTCAATCAAAATACTGGGCATGGCTGTGGCCTGTAATACCCAGATACCCACCTGGCGCTGTTTTACACCACGGCTGAAACGGCCAATGCCTGTAAAATCTTCTTCCACCATTGAGGCCAGTTTTACGCTGTTGCCAAAGAATTGTTTGGTCCAGAGTGCTACCTGTTGTTTTACAATGGGGTCGTTTATGTTCACGTTTAAGCTGCCATCGTCTTCTTCGTTATTAAAAATATCACCATTTTCAAGAATGAATCCCTCTTTATCGTCCTGTTTATGGGCGGCAAACACGTAGGTTTCTGTACCATGTGCAGGATTGGTGTGGTAGGTGGTTCTGTATACAGGAACTGTTCTTGTTTTCTTTACTCTTTTCTTGCTTTTGCCTTTCCCTGTAGTAACGTAATAGGTTTCTTTGCGTGTGCCTGTTTTTACCACTTCTCTCAGCTTGGGGGCGTAATTGCAGTGAATGGAAACGAACAGGTCGCCTTTGTTGCTGTTTGCAAACTCAGCCCTTGCCCTGTTTTCAACAAAGTAAACTGTGGGTCTCGATTCAATAACTTTTACATCGGGCAATTCTTTCTGCAGAGCCGCCACTAATCTTTTGGAAACTTCGTATGAAATCTGGTCTTCCGAAACTTCTGTTCCGAAAGAGCCATGTCTTGTACCGATGGTTCCTCTGAAACCATGTCCGGCATCAATAACAATGGTCCTGATCTTTGCTACTGCGGCCTTACCGCTGTTGCTTTTTTTGTTGGTAAATGAAAACGCTGCCAATCCCAACATCAGTAAAGAGGCAATTCCAGGGAACCAGTTTTTATTCATAGTTCGAATTTTGTTTTTGAGTTAGTAATTCAAAATCAACATTCACAGTTCGTTAATGCATTTGTGGTTATTTTTGCCGCCACCGCATATGCTTCAACGCCGTAAAGTTAGTTATAAATCTGTTTTCATCACTGTTGTAACAGCGCTGTTGCTCTATGGGCTAACGGTGAGTGGTCGTTCTTCATTTTATACAAGCAATGGTTTTCTGCAAGCTTTAACATTTTCTGCTGCTGATACAACACCTGTAAAACCGGTGAAACAGCAACCTGATGCAGCTCCTGCTTTACAGACGAAACAAAAAACTTCAGCAACAACGAACAGATTGTTAAATGATACTATTCCGCAAAAAAAAGATACAACGGGCATTGTCGATTCTTTACAGCGAAAAGATTCATTGGTGCAAAAGGTCGATACGTTTAATTTCAGGATCTCCAGAGATTCCATTGATGCGCCTGTTGATTTTGAGGCAGAGGACTCATTGATCGTTGATATACCTGAAAAGCAGATCTATTTATATAATAAAGCATCGGTAAAGTTTAAAGATGTGGCGCTTGATGCATCTGTTATTAAACTCGATCAGCCCACACAAATCCTCACAGCATTTTTTACAAAAGATACAGCAGGCAAACGCATTGGTGTGCCCACGTTTAAACAGGGCGAAAGCGCTTTTACATCTGATACCATCCGTTATAATTTTAAAACACAGCGTGGGTTAACCATTGGCACATACACACAGGAAGGGGAGATGTTTGTGTATACAGAAAAAGCAAAACGCATCAGCCCCACTGTATTCTTTGCAGAAAGAGCAAGGTTCACCGTTTGTAATTATGATACACCGCATTTTGCCTTTCGGGCAAAGAAAGTAAAATTCATCAGCAACAAAGTAGCCGTAACAGGATTGGTGCGGCCCGAGTTTGAAAATGTTCCGATTCCTTTAGGCTTACCGTTTGGTTTGTTTCCGTTGAAGCAGGGCAGAAGAACAGGATTGCTGCCACCGCAGCCGGTTGCAAATGATCAGCTGGGGTTTGGTTTAGAAGGATTGGGGTATTATAAAACCTTTGGTGATTACTGGGATGCCACCATTCGTGCAAATGTGTACTCTTACGGATCGTACAGTTTGTTCCTGAACCCGAATTACCGGAGAAGATACAGGTACAACGGAGGTTTCAACATCAGTTATCTCAATACCAAGATCGGGTTTAAGGGTGATCCTGATTATGTTCCTGCCACACGTAACTTCTCTGTGCAATGGAATCACAGCCTTGATGGTAAAGCAAGACCGGGACAAACATTCAGTGCCAGCGTAAATGTGGCTACAAGTTTATTCAACCGTTATTTCCCTAATAATGCAGCACAGAACTTTAATAATATGCTGCAGTCTTCCATTGCTTACCAGCGCACATGGGCAGGCAAGCCGTTTAACTTATCTGTAGCCGCAAACCATAGCCAGAATACAAACCAAAAGCAGTACAACATCAGCTTGCCCGATATTGGTTTTACGGTGAATACACTTTATCCTTTTCAAAAGAAAGAGTTTGTTGGTACGCCAAAATGGTATGAAAAGCTTGGGGTATCTTATAACGGTACATTCCGTAACCAGCTGTCGTTTACCGATTCTACATTTAATGTGAAGCATTTGCTTGATACGCTTACCTGGAGCGCACGCCACAGTATTCCTATTCAGTTATCATTGCCATCGTTAGGCCCGTTACAGGTTGGTCCGGCTATCAGTTATGATGAAACATGGCATTCCCGCACTTTCATCCGCAAATGGAACCCGGCAACAAAATCGGTGGAGACCGTGAGCCAAAAAGGATTTTACCAGGAGCGGCAAATGAGTTTTGGTCTCAACTTCAGCACGGCACTGTTTGGTAAGATTGATTTTAAGAAAGGAAATGTAAAAGCCATACGCCATGTAGTTCGTCCAACATTTGGGATGGGGTACCGTCCGGATATGAACCGCAGTAAATGGTACCTGGCACAGGTTGATTCTACCGGCAGGCAAATGTGGTTCGATAAATTCAATGGTACGCAGGTAACAAGTATTCCTGAAGGACGTTCTGGTTCTATCAACTTTGCGATTGATAATAACCTGGAGATGAAAGTGCGTGATAAAAAAGATACGTCTGAAGCAGGCGATAAAAAAGTGAGACTGATCGACGGATTTGGTGTGAGCACGAGTTATAATCTCCTGGCTGATTCATTTGCTTTAAGTGATTTTAATTTTTACCTGCGCAGTAACCTCTTTGATAAAGTGAGCATCACCGCAGGTGCAAATGTTTCACCCTACCAGATTGATCCCAAAACAGGATTCAGGAAACAGCAATATGCATGGCAGGCCGATAAGTTTTCTCTGGGACGTTTTACCAATGGTTTTGTTGCTGTGAGTACGCAATTCAAGAGCAAGCCCAAAGATGAAAAGAAAGAAAAAGAAAAGCAGGAGCTTGCCAAAAATCAACGGAACGATCTTGATGAACAAAGCCGTGAATTAAATGCCATACAGCGCAACTCAAATGAGTTTGCTGATTTTAATATTCCGTGGAGTTTGAACCTGAGTTATTCTCTCAACTTAACACGACAGCTGAAACGTGATTATTCTGGTTTTGAAACAATGGTTACCCAGTCTATTAACTTTAATGGTGATTTTAATCTCACTGAAAAGTGGAAGTTCCAGGCAAGCGGCACATTTGATATACAAACAAAAACGCTGCAATACCTCACTACTTCTGTTTCAAGAGATCTGCATTGCTGGCAAATGGCCATCAATGTTACGCCGTTTGGTATTTACCGTTCGTTCAGCATCAGCATCAATCCAAAATCAAACCTGCTGCGTGATCTGCGGATCAACCGTTCAAGGTTCTTCTATAATTTACCGGGACAGTAACGAAGGATCAGCGATGTGTTTCAATGTAGTTCCACATTTGCTGAAATACAGTTTCCCGTAATGACTTTACATCTTCTTTCTGTAAGCTGTCTGTTTCAACAGCATCAAGAAAATGCATTTCAATTTTTGATGGCCAGAAGTAAAATGTTTTATGCTGCGGCAATACTTTTTTTGTGTTGAACAATACAGCGGGTATAATGGGTTTGCCGGTTTCTACTGCCAGGCGAAAAGCTCCATCTTTAAATTCTTTTAATGGCTGATTGGTTTTGTTCCTTGTGCCTTCGGGATAAATACACATGTGCAATCCCATATCAAGCACACGTTTCATATACGCATAACTCTTTAGCCTGCTTTCCTCACTCTTCCGGTCAACCAATACACTTCCCCTTCGATAAATGATACCAAACAAAGGAATTTTTGCCATTTCAATTTTAGCAATGGTTTTATTGGCGCCCGGTATGCCCGGCGATGTTACGGGTACATCCATAAACGAGTTGTGGTTACACACCACTACATAGTTCTGGTCTTTTTTGAATTTTTCTTTTCCTTTTATCCGCAAGCGTATTCCGGCAAGTGGCAGCCATACAGCCATCCAGCCTCTTGAAAGCGAAATGAACCAGTGTGTACGTTTAGGTTCAGGCAAAAGACCAATGAGCCATGCTGGCAATAAAATAATAAGCATGGTGGCAATAAAAGTGAGTAATGCCCATGCGGCAAATATCCGTCCGAGTATATTCTTTACAACGTTCATGGCAGTTTCCAGTCAATTGGTGCGTGACCTTCCTTGAGTAACAGTTCGTTTGTTTTTGAAAAATGTTTACAGCCAAAAAAGCCGTTATAAGCGCTGAGTGGCGATGGGTGGGCTGCTTTCAACACATGATGTTTGGTTTCATCAACCAGGCTTTGTTTTTCCTGTGCAAACTTGCCCCACAGCAAAAACACCACGCCTTTTTTTTCATCGGATATTTTACGGATAACAGCATTGGTAAAATTTTCCCAACCAATTTTTGAATGGCTGGCGGCTTCGTTTGCCCTTACCGTTAAAAATGCATTGAGCAAAAGCACGCCCTGCTGCGCCCACTTGGTGAGGTTGCCATAGTTTGGCTGCATGCCAATACCAATATCCGATTCTATTTCTTTATAAATATTGATGAGGGAGGGAGGAGGCTGCACGCCATCCTGCACCGAAAAACAAAGGCCATGCGCCTGGCCTGCACCATGATAAGGATCTTG
>JAACZX010000480.1 GCA_009996555.1 Chitinophagaceae bacterium
GTCAATTGCTGAGTGCCAAAGTAAAAACAACTGAGCCCGAAAAACTGCAGAAACATTTGTTCAACGAATACAACATTGAGATTCCGGTATCGAGGCATGGAGCTGACAACTACATACGTTATTCGTTAAATGCATTTAATTCGCAGGCAGACCTCGACAAACTCTTCAGCGCCATTACAGCCATTAAAAAAGAAACCAGTTTAATTGAATCTTAAATAAATAATTATGCCGTCTCCAAAAGAAGTTGTTGCTCACATGATGCTGCACGATCAGTTCAGTCAATGGCTGGGTATTGAAGTTGTTGAAGTAAAAGAAGGTTACAGTAAAATTAAAATGACTGTGCGGGAAGAAATGCTCAACGGGTTTGGCATTGTACATGGCGGCATTGCCTTTTCATTGGGCGATAGTGCTTTTGCATTCGCCTGTAATAACCGGAACAATTTGTCGGTTGCACTTGATACATCCATCAACTTTACAAAACCGGTTCATCCCGGCGATGTATTAACTGCTGAAGCAAAGGAACTTCATAACGGACGCTCAACAGGTTTGTACCATATCGCCATTCATAATCAAAAAGATCATTTGGTGGCACAGTTTAAAGGAACCTGTTACAGAACCGGAAAAGCATTGGTATGATCTACAAATTCAAAAACTTCATTCCTGTTGTACACGAAACATCATTTGTTCATCCGCAGGCCACAGTAACGGGCAATGTAATTATTGGCAAGCATTGCTATATAGGCCCAGGTGCTGCATTACGTGGCGACTGGGGAGGCATTGTATTGGAAGATGGCTGCAATGTGCAGGAGAATTGTACCATACACATGTTTCCCGGTGTTACTGTTTTATTGAAAGAGGGTGCACATATAGGTCATGGTGCAATCATACATGGCGCAACTGTCGGTCGTAACAGTTTGATTGGTATGAACTGTGTGATCATGGATAATGTAGTAATAGGTGATGAATGCATTATCGGCGCACTTAGTTTTGTAAAAGAAGGCGCTGCATTTGAAAACAGAAGTTTGATAGTGGGTAACCCGGCAAAAAAAATAAAGGAAGTAAGTGATGAAATGCTGGGGTGGAAAACAAAAGGAACGCAGCTGTATCAATTATTACCGCAGGAGATGCAAACGGAATGGGAAGCATGTGAACCCTTGCGTGAACTACCTGCCAACAGACCTGCACAGGAAAAATTATACGAGAACTGGAACAACTTGAAGGATAAATAAAAAAGCCCTCCGTTTATACCGGAGGGCTTTTTGCATATTAACTGCGGTCGTGTCTTTGCTCAACGTTTTTTACAATGTCGGCTATGCGGCTTCTTTCTTTTGCTATTCTTCTTCCACGAAAGAAAAGATAAAGATTAAAGAACAACATCAATCCTAAATAAATACTGAACCCACCTATTTTATAACTCAATATCTCCAGCATTGTTTGTCCGTTAAGAATAGTGGTGGTGATCTCCATAACCACCAGGGCAAAACCAAGGTTGAGCAAATAGAACCCTGTTTTAAACAACGTGTTGGTGGATGTGGCTATTTCTTCTTTACCATGAAAAATGTCAAGCATGAATGTGCGACTGTTTTTAAACAGTACAAAAGCAACATACCAGGTAAGAAAAATAACAACAGGAAGATAGATCAGGTAAGCAGTGAAGTTGAATGATGTGTTCATGATCGTTTATTTTTTGTTATGAGAGAAGATTGTTTTTTCCGGCTGATGAAATAGATAACAGTCATATTCAGAAAATGAATAAGAGCAAGTGTGAGCATGATGCGACCCGTCATTGTACAAATGCTGGTGAAAAGTTCAAGCCAGTTGTTGATGCGTTCCCACATGCTGATCATCATAGCTGCATAACCCAGGTTGAGTAAATAATAACCCATAAGCAACATCCTGTTGATGAAGTTGGTCAGCTCCTCATCTCCGTTCAGCAAATTCAGAATGTACACTCTGCCGTTTTTATAAAACCGAAACCCCACATGCACAGTAACCAGGTAAGTAACAAAGAGGTAAATAATGTAGGCAATGCTGTTCATAAAGCAATTGATGAGTGACAGAACAAACCTAAGCAATACTTTCCGAATTTTCAATATTTTCTGAAAATAAATTATCCGTCCTTCTTCCCGGCTCTTTTATAAATGCAGTACCTCCATTCATAAAAAACTATCTTTGCCGCCAGCATGGAAAAGAATTTTATTGATTACATACGGGTGTTTTGCCGCAGCGGACATGGTGGCCCGGGCATCAAGCATTTTATGCGTAATAAATTAACGGCCAAAGGCGGGCCCGATGGTGGCGATGGTGGCCGTGGTGCTCATATTATTCTGCGGGGTAATTCCCAGCTATGGACCTTGCTTCACCTACGTTATTACAAAAACGTGTTGGCAGAAGATGGTGCTCCGGGCGGCGATAACAATAAAACCGGTCGTGATGGAAAGGATATTGTTATTGAAGTACCGCTTGGTACCATTGCCCGTGATGAAGAAACCGGGGAAATTGAAGCTGAAATTCTTGAACATGGACAGGAAATTGTGTTCATGCGTGGTGGCCGTGGCGGCTTGGGCAACAGTCATTTTGCAACACCTACTAACCAGGTTCCTGAACATGCACAGCCCGGTGAGCCAGGTATTGAAGGCTGGAAATTGCTGGAGCTAAAAGTACTGGCCGATGTTGGTTTGGTAGGTTTCCCCAATGCAGGAAAATCAACCCTTCTGTCTTCCATTACTGCTGCCAAACCAAAAATTGCTGATTATGCTTTTACCACATTGGTGCCGCAGCTGGGTATGGTAGAGTATCGTGAAGGAAAAAGTTTTTGTATTGCCGATCTGCCGGGAATTATTGAAGGCGCAGCAGAAGGTAAAGGACTTGGGCATCGGTTCCTGCGCCACATTGAACGTAATGCGGTGCTGTTGTTCCTGATACCTGCAGACAGTAATGATCATAAAAAGGAATTTGAAGTTCTGTTAAACGAACTGGAAGAATACAACCCTGAAATGCTGCAGAAAGAATTCATCATTGCCATCAGCAAAAGTGATATGCTTGATGAAGAACTGAAAGCAGCCATTGCAAAAGAATTGCCGAAAAATGTACCGCATGTATTTATTTCAGCTGTTACCAATCAGGGGTTAACAGAGTTGAAAGATATCCTGTGGCAGAAGCTGAATGCATAATTGATTCAACAGAACTTTTTCCGGGCGCTAACTTTATACATTGCGAAAACTCATCAACACTCTTGCCGGCGATCTGTTGCAACCAGCATCGTATAAAAAATACGTTGCCAGTTTTCTGGTAATTACTCTTGCCTGCATTATAAATTATTACAGCAGTTTTCCTCTGTGGATCAGAAATCTTTCTTTTCCGCTGGCATTGAGCTGGTACAGCCTGCTGTTTTTTTTCTTTTTCAGTACAGGCATGTTCATTGAAGGCAAACTTTCATTTTTACGTAACAAACAGGTTCAGCTCATCTTACTCATAGCCCCTGTTGTGTTTGCACTTAAAGTAGTTACCCCTTTTCACCTCTTGCTTCCTGCAAGTATAAGTACAGCCTATCACAAAGCTTTTCTGCAACCAATGGACTGGACAGGTGCTGTTATTCTCACGTTCATTATACTTTCACTTCTTCATAAAAAGCTGGAAGGAAAACCCGGATTGTATGGCAGTACAAAAACACAATCGTTACGCATTTATATACTTTTGGTTTGTATAATGCTGCCGTTGTTGTTATGGGCATCCATGCAAAGCGATTTTGCTGCAGTGTATCCAAAAGCCGGAATTATTCAACGCCAGTTAGGTGCGCAAGCAAGCCCTTTGCATTACTTCCTGTTTGAAATTGCTTATGCTTCTGATTTTTTTACCATTGAATTTTTCTTTCGTGGTTTTCTCATCATTGCCTTAGCCAAAGTAATGGGCAGGCAATGTATTTTGCCGGTTGCTTTATTTTATTTCTCCATCCATCTTGGCAAACCCATGATGGAAGCTGTAAGCAGTTTCTTTGGCGGCTTGATCCTTGGCAGCATTTCTTATCACAGCAAAAGCATCTGGGGCGGCTTGCTGGTACACATCAGCATTGCGTTGCTGATGGAATTGTTCGGTTTTATTTTTTAACACAGTGCTGCACTGTTGTTTTGTATTTTTAAACCTAATTCGTGAGCACATGAAATTTGTTCTAAGTTCCCTGGTTTTCATTTTTATTGTATTGCACAACAGCAATGCACAATCTGTTCGTCAGCTTCGCAAAACAATTGAACTGAAAATGCCCAAAGGTCCGGGAAACAATGGCGGCACCGTTGCACAAAACGGGAAGAACCGTTATTTCTATGCAACCATTGCCGGCAATAAAACATACAGCCTTGCTTACTTTAATGCGGTTGGTGAAATGATGTCACCGCCAGATCTTGCTATTCTTGCGGATGTGCGTGGACTATGGTACAACCCTGCATTGAAAACATTCCAGGGAAACCTGTTTGGCGATGGAGGTTGGGTAACGTATGTGCTGGATGATGCGGGTATTGTGTACGATGTAAAACCATTTCTGAAGGGACAGCTGCAACCACATCCCAACTCTGTAGCACAATTCAGCCTGCGTGAAAATATTGTTTACTTTCTTAAAGGCTCAACAGTTGTGGCCTACAATGCTGCAACAGGTGTGCAGGATACTTCAAAAACAGTGGTATTAAAAACAGGCTTTTCTAAAAAAACACCTCCGCCTGCCGATTATAAAGTTGACTCAAATACTGTAATCAGTAATTACAACAGTACAACAGTCCTCTTCACCGGCATCAGCAATGCAGAGTTTGGTTTGCTGAATGTAAAAACAAAAGAAATTGAACTCTACAGCAGAAACGATGGTTTGCTATCGCAAAAATTAAAACTGCCTGCCGATGCTATTGTTTCCGACAAACTGAATTTCAGTTTCAGTAACAATACCTATTTTCTTTTTGATGCAAGAAACCGTTCGTGGGTTGGTTACCGGTAAGTTTTCAAAAGCATAATACTTTATTCATGTTTGGTTGATGATGTGTTTACATTGCCACAGGAGCTTTGCAGCATCAAAACAAAACCTCTGAATATGAAAAAGACTATCCTTGGCATCATTCTTCTTTCCCTTGTTTTTTTATCAGAAGCGTCAGCACATGTTGATCCTGTTTTCAGCAAGCCTTTCTCATCTGTCAGTTATGTTGGCGTAAAAGAAAATGGTCTTGCATTCGATCTTTTCTGGGATATTGATACGAACAAAGATGTCAGCGTATCAATCATCAACGGTAATAGTGAGTTGATCTTTCAGCATTCCTTTAAAAATAAAAAATCACTGAAACGTTTTCTTCTTCCCAATGACAGTAACGACACTTACACTTTTGTAATACGCAGCGGAAAGATGCGTTACGAAAAAAGTTTTACTGTTAACAGGCTGGTAACTGAAACGTTGAATGTAACTGAAAAATAGCAGCACGTACGGACCATGAAAAACAGAAGGAGCATAACAGCTCCTTTTTTGTATTTTGTGTAATGCAGCAATGTCTTTTTTGCGGACACTCCGTACAGCTTGTACATGTTCACGGTCATTATCAATGTCCTGTTTGTAATACCAATGCATTGCCATGCTGCGATGCTGATAATTGTGATACCAACCTGTTGTTGAAAGATGAGGTGGAAATAATACAAAGCAATTCATTGCAAAACAAACCAGGAAACAATCATAAGATATCTTCTTAAATGCCCATCCTTGTAAACCTTCTGTTTTTCCTGTTCTTTCTGGGTTCTATGAACATTGTGTATTACTACAAAAGTCCAGGGGATATTATGCCCGATAAGGATAAAGGTGGGTTTATGGTTTTTCAATTTGTACTTTCCATTGTTGCCACGTTCTGGTCATTTACTTTTTTTACTGAGTTGTTTGATCTTGAATACAGGTTTGGCGAAGAGGATTGGCAACGCATCCTGTTTGTGATCTGTCTTGCCTTTCTTTGCTTTTGCGCTCTTGGTTTACTGATTGAAGGCTTTTTAATTCTTACGCACAAAGATTACCGGAAATGGCGTTTTACTAAAGAAGAATAAAAAAGCGAAATAAACTTACAGAAGAAAGCCCCCGGAATTCCGGGGGCTTATTTATTCATCTACCGCATAATCATTTCATCAAGCGCCACATAATGCCTGTTGGTCTTACCGTCTTTCCAGATATTGTACCTGGTAGGATAATTTGTTCCCGTTGGTGAAAACATCAATGGCTGCCTGTAAGGTTTTTGAACAGTTACACCGCTGTTTAAAAATGCAAGTGTGATCATTGGTTCAACAAACGTAACCTCTCCATTATACGAACCATAAATAAATGTGTGTGTAAATGCTGCCCAGTTAGCACTGCCCGGAGCTTGCATTTCCGGTGCAAGCAGATCGATCCAGTGTGCGCCCATCATTGGCACACCACCACCGGGATTGAAATACATCGGTGGAATATAATCTGCCGGCGGCAGTATGGCAAACTTAGCCGGATCTGTTGTATTCATCACTTCTTCCATACTCACTTTGTAAAAATGAAAATCAAAATGTGGCAAGCCGTAAATCTGCGGAGGTTCGTGTCCGTTAACATTCCAGTTCATCATAATGTGATCAAATGGAGTAATTCCATGTGCTTTCTGATGCAGTTTTACATGCCATGTTGCAGCCATATGATCTGCGGCATCCTGCGGCAGGTTGTTCAATGCGCCAGCAGTCATTTCTATTCCTATAGCCACTGGTTTGCCACTATGAGTAATGTTGATCCACGAACGCATGTGCCCGTTTCCAATTTGTACCTGCGGCCCATAAAAAGTATTATACTTTTCATCATTCCTGCCAATAACGGAAGAAGAACTGCCGGCACCACCCGGCATTACCACTAAGCTGGCATCATTCTCCGGAAAAGGATCATCCATTTTCCGGACAGGATCGTCCATTGATTTTTGACAGGAGAAAAAGACAGTGCTGATGAATGCCAGCAATACTGTTACTTGAAAAATTTCCTTTTTCATGCTTTACGTTTTAAGGTTGAAAAATATTCAGTAGTACAGAGCAGGATCTGCTGCGGTTCGTTTTGCGAAGTAGCTGATGCTTACAAACAATAAGCAACTGATGAATTTAATGGAAGGTGTATTTCGTTTTAAGGACATTTAAATTAAGCAAGCTTTTACGTAAGTGCAAGAACGTGAACGTATATTTTTAATCCTTACGTTTTAAGAAGTGAATTTTGGATTTACTAACTTCATTGAATGCAATTACAGATCACTTCCATTGAAATTTACAAACTCAGTATTCCGTTAAAGCAACCTTTTGTTATATCGTTGGGGCCACAGTACGATGCCGATAATATTATTGTTGTCATCAACACCAATGCAGGTATTAGAGGCTGGGGTGAATGCAGTCCGTATATGAGTATTAACAGTGAAAGCATGGATACTTGTTTTATTGTTGGGCAATACCTTGCCAAAACGTTGAAAGGAAAAGATCCGTTGCAGATCGAAGAATGTACAAAAGCAATGGATCGTATCATCACCCGCAACGAAAGCATCAAGAGTGCGTTTGATATGGCCTTGTATGATATTGCAGCACAACATGCCGGCCTGCCGTTATACAAATTTCTTGGTGGCAAAAAGAACAAACGCATTTCAACCGACATGACGGTGGGTCTTGGCTCTCCCGAAAAAATGGCGGCTGAAGCTGTTGAATACAAAGCAGCGGGCTTTCCTTCCATTAAAGTAAAGCTCGGCACCACGACAGAAGAGGATGTAGCAAGAATAAAAGCAATACGTGCAGCTATCGGCAACGACTTGCCATTGCGTATTGATGCCAACCAGGGCTGGAGTGTTGAGACAGCTATTGCCACTTTACAAGCCCTGAAAGAATTTGGTATTGAACATTGCGAAGAACCCATTGCACGCTGGAATTTTATGGCATTACCTGAAGTAAGAAAGAACAGCCCCATTAAAATAATGAGCGATGAAAGTTGTTTTGATGAACATGATGCTGAACGTTTAGCCAAACTCAATGCCTGCGATTACTTTAATGTAAAGCTGGGTAAGAGCGGCGGTATTTATCATGCATTGAAAATTGTGGAAGTTGCCAAAGCACATAATCTGAAACTGCAGGTGGGTTGCTTTATGGAAAGCCGGTTAGCCATTACTGCACTGGTGCATTTTGCTTACAGCAGCGATTTAATTGTGCATTACGATTTGGATACGCCACTGATGCTGAAAGAAGATCCTGTTGTAGGCGGTATGCAGTTTTTAGAAAATGGTTTTGTGGAAATTGATGAAGCAGCAGGTATTGGCGCAACGATTGATGAAAAGTATTTAGCGAAAGCAGAAAAAGCAGTTATTGAATGATCAAACAATTCATCATATTGTTGTTATTATTCAGCTGCAGCAAAAGCTTTGCTCAACTGTCTGCACAGGCAAAGCAGATTGAATCGGCATGTAAGCTTATTGATAATGATAGTTCGCTTCAGAAAAAGATATATGAACAGGAAGAGTTCATGAGTCATGTTACCGATAACGGAGCAAGCCTCACTGTCTATCACAAAAATGGAGCTGTTTACAGAATAACTGAATGGGTCGGCTTATCCGGTTATGTTGTTATTATCGACTATTATTTTAAAGCAGGTAAGCTTGTATATGTAAGAGATGAAGAACTAATGTATGAACAAAACCCCTTAACCAGCGAAATCACGGGAAAATTTTCGAAAGATGGCCGGTTTCTTGGGCAATATTTTTTCAGGAACGATAAGCTGTTCGATGAAGTGAGTCTCGGACATAACCGGTTTGAAGATGATGAACATAATAATGCAGAGAAAGAGTTCACAGCATCAGCTAAGAAATATCTTTTACTTTTCAGGAAACAATAATGTGAGCGATTTTTAATGCAGTGGATTTACTCAGCGCTCTTCTTTCGCAGCGGTTAGAAAAACTATTCCAGTCTTTTCAGTACTACTTCCACATCAGCCAGCACATTTGAACGAACCAGGATCATTCCTTCTTTATCCAGCAGCATATACGTTGGAAAATCGCTGATGCGTAATACATCAATTACATTGGCTCCTTCGGGATTTGCCTGCCTGTACTGCAGCAAATGAGCCCAGCCAAGTTTATACTTTACAGTCATGGCTTTTGCAGCAGAAATCTGTTGTTTGTATTCATAAGGAAAGCCATATACAGTTAATTTCTTTTCATACTGTTTCACAAGTTCTGTTAGTACAGGAAATTGTTTGATGCAGCTGTCGCTTTCACTTTTCCAGAAATGAAAGAGCGTATAATCTTTCGATTCACGGAACACGACATTGATCACTTTGCCTGTGATCATATCCACACCCGAAAGCGAACGTAATGCAGAGCCGGCAGTAGGGCCTTCCTGCGAAATTGCATTCACAGAAAAAAACAAAGCAAATAAGATGAACAGTTTAACGGGCATATAAAAATTGCTTTGATTGTATTACTCCCTTTTAGGGGTTGGGGGTATCT
>JAACZX010000060.1 GCA_009996555.1 Chitinophagaceae bacterium
TGCATGCATTTTTGAAAAAGCCACCAGTAACAGGTTCACAGCATTCAGCATTAATTCTATACACATAAAAATAATGATAGCGTTACGGCGTGTTAATACACCCGCCACACCAATGCTGAACAGCGCAACTGCAAGAATGATATAATAATTGATCGGCATAATAGTAGCCCCCATCCCCTAAAGGGGGGTTCATACACAACCTGATTACAGGTTGAGATTGTTATTAATTAAAATTCAAAAAACTGTTCAAATTTTATCAGCCTGCCTTCCCCCCTTCAGGGGATGGGGGCTTAATCTCCCTTCTTTCCTATTACCACTGCACCTACCATGGCACTTAAGAACAACACACTGCTGATCTCAAATGGCAGTACATAATCGGTAAACAATGTTTTACCCAGTGTTTTGATCAACCCTGCTTCGCCACCCATGCTCACCTGCGCTTTAATCACATCATCACTTTGGCGAAGTGCGGCAATAAACACCAGCAGCAATGATCCGCCAGCAATAACACCGGCAATCTTCAGCCATTTGTTTTTCTGCGGTTCAGTATCTGCGTTGAGGTTTATTAACATGATCACAAACAGGAACAACACCATAATGGCCCCGGCGTACACAATAATGTTCACCACTGCCAGGAACTGTGCGTTCAGTAAAATATAATGACCTGATATAGCGAAGAACACCACGATGAGCCACAATACACTGTACACCGGGTTTTTGCTGAACACCATCATCAATGCGGCACCAACTGCTAATGCACTCAGGAACCAGAATAATATTTCAATAATACTCATAAACTGTTAAGTACGAGGTACGAAGCTGAAAGTACGTTATCCGTACCTCTTAGTTCGTACTTCTGATTTTATTTCTCTTGATTGGCTTTCGCTTTACGTTCGTCAATTAATCCTTTTGCTTTTGTAAATGCTTCAGGGTTTTCTTTCGGGTGAGGAATAACCAGATTATCCTTTCCGTAAATAAAACTCTGACGGCTGTAATTAGCCGGTGCAAATGTTTCTGTTAAATAGATCGCATCTTTCGGACAAGCCTCTTCACACAAACCACAGAAAATGCAACGCAGCATGTTGATCTCATATTTCGCTGCATATTTTTCTTCACGATACAAATGTTCTTCACCGGGTAAGCGTTCTGCAGCATCCATGGTAATCGCTTCTGCAGGGCATGCAACAGCACATAACCCGCAGGCGGTACAATTCTCTCTTCCCTCTTCATCACGGTTGAGAATATGCAAGCCACGGAACACAGGACTGAATGGTCTTGTTTCCTCGGGGAATTTGATGGTTGCTTTCTTTTTAAAAATATGAGATAAGGTGATGCCCATACCTTTTAACACTGCCGGGAGATAAATTTTCTCCGCAATGTTCAATGGCTTTCGATCAACCTGTTTAGCTCTGTTTGTTAATTGCATCAACGTTTATTAAAAAAGTTCGCAAATGTATTTTTTGTTGTCAACTTCTGTTCTTTCATCAACTGCTGTTGCGTCGCACACTTGTACTGCAACAATTCAATTCTTCATGAAGCTGGCCGGCAATGGTTCTTCCTGCCTATAACTTCCACCACAAGATCACTGCTGCAGTGATCAGCATATTCAACAGGGCAAGTGGAATTAATTTTTTCCAGCCAAGATCCATCAACTGATCATAACGGAAGCGTGGAATGGTCCAACGCACCCACATGAACAGGAAGATGAAGAACAATATTTTTGCAAAGAGTGCAGCTGCACCCAGTAATGCCATCACATTTGTTGAAAAGCCCCATGCACTTTCATCATAAAACGGAATGATATCGTAACCCCCGAAATACAACGTAGCCATAATTGCACTGCTGATGAACATATTGATGTATTCAGCAAAGAGATAAAAGCCGAGTTTCAAACTTGAATATTCTGAGTGGTAACCACCAATCAGTTCGTTCTCTGCTTCTGCCAGGTCAAAAGGAGTACGGTTACATTCTGCAAACGCACACACTAAGAAAATTAAAAAGCCTAAGGGCTGCACAATCACATTCCACAAACCTTCCTGCTGCTGGCGAACCATATCGCCAAGACTTAATGAACCGGTTATCATTAACAATGCAATCAGCGAAAGCCCCATTGCCAGTTCATAAGAAATAATTTGCGATGCGGCACGCAAACCTCCCATGAGTGAGAACTTGTTATTACTGGCCCATGCACCGATCATGATACCATATACACCTAAGCTGAGGATACCAAACACATACAGGATACCAATGTTTACATCAGCAATCTGCAATGAAATAGTACGGCCAAAAAGCTCAAGCTTATCACCCCATGGAATTACCGCACTGGTAAGCATGGCAGTAACCATCGCCAGCGAAGGACCAAGAATGAACAATGCTTTATTGGAAGAAGTGGGGATGATCTCTTCTTTAAAGAACATCTTCAACCCATCGGCCAGTGGTTGCAGCAAACCAAGTGGACCTGCACGGTTAGGACCAATACGATCCTGGATCCATGCCGCTACTTTACGTTCGCCAAAGGTCATGTAAAGAGCTACCACCAATGAAATAGTGATAATGACAGCAATGAAGATCGTTTTCTCCAGCACCATTGCCCAATCGACTGCTAATAAAATCATATCCATTAATTTCCTTTCTTCAGTTGTTTAAATACCTGCGATGTGGCAGGGCCTTTCAGTTCGCTCAATTCCACCTGGTTCACTTCACTCACATCTTTAATATCCATGAGCAGCTTTGGATTGCGGCCCATTACTTTTGCTACAGTTTCATTTGGTTTTTTCACACCCACATAATGGCCTTGTGAAATAACTGAGTGGCGGTTGATTTGTGTTGGTCCTTCAATTACCCAGTCGCTGATCTTCTTGCGTTCAAAGCGGCAGGTATTGCAGATCCAGCCCGGCTCTCCTTTGGTTGTATCTTTTACTTCGCCCCACTCATCTTTACGTGCAGTTACACGAAGCACTTCATCACCACGCATCCAAAGTTGCACTTCACCACTGCATTTATCACAGTTACAATGTGCATCAACCGGCTTGGTAAACCATACACGGTTTTTAAAGCGGAATGTTTTATCGGTTAATGCGCCCACCGGACACACATCAATAACGTTGCCGATGAAATCATTATCTAAACTTTTCTCGATATATGTTGCAATTTCAGAATGATCACCACGGCTCAAAATACCATGACGACGTTCATTGCTCACCTGGTCGGCAGTGTACACACAACGGTAGCAAAGAATGCAACGTGTCATGTGCAGTTGAATATACGGGCCAAGGTCGTGCTTATCAAATGTTCTGCGTTTGAACTCGTAACGACTTGCACCTTTACCATGCTCATAGCTGAGATCCTGTAAATGACATTCACCTGCCTGGTCGCAGATCGGGCAATCCAACGGATGATTGATCAATAAAAATTCAACCACACCATTTCTTGCATCGGTTACACGATCGCTGGTAATGTTTTTCACCACCATGCCATCCATTACATTGGTACGGCAACTTGCTACCAGTTTAGGCATAGGACGTGGATCGGCAGTTGAGCCTGCTGCCACTTCCACCAAACAGGTGCGGCACTTACCACCACTGTCCTTTAATTTGCTGTAATAGCACATTGCAGGAGGCGTAACATCACCACCAATTTGTCGTGCAGCATTAAGGATACTTGTTCCCGGCTCCACTTCAATGGTGATGTTGTCGATGGTTACTTTAAAAAGTTTTTTCTCTTCAGCCATTTTATCATTTTTTCACGCAAAGCTGCAAAGGAGCTAAGTCGCAAAGTTTATAAGTTATTTACTATTCGGTGTATCCCATCTTTTATCAGTGGCAAATTGAAATTGATCAACAATCCCAGCTTACATCCTGATAGTTTTAAATACGTCTGCACTTGTTTATAATGAACATCTCCAAGTGCCTCCACCGATTTTAACTCTATAATCACCTTCCCTTCTATAATTACATCCGCCCTAAAGCCAACTTCCATTTTTATCTTTTCATGAATTAAAGGGAACAGGACTTTGTCTTTTAAAGCTTAACCCTGTTTTCGCTAATTCATAACAAACTATTTCTTCATAAACACTTTCAAACAACCCTGGTCCATATTGTTTATGAATCCTGAAACACAAATCGACAACTACTTTTGAAATTTCATTTTCGTTCATCTTCTTTGCGTCTTTTTTTCTTTGCGCCTTTGCGTGAAATAACTACGCCGGCACTACTTCCAACGGCTTCGCATAATTCGCCAAGCCATAATTCCGCTGCAATGCATCTGATGGATTGGTAACATGCCATTCAAACTCATCACGGAAATGACGGATCGCTGCTGCCACCGGCCATGCTGCTGCATCGCCCAACGGACAAATGGTATTTCCTTCGATCTTGCGTTGAATATCCCACAACAGATCAATATCACTCATGCTGCCTTTACCCTGATCGATCTTCAACAGAATTTTTTCCATCCAGCCAGTTCCTTCACGGCAAGGCGAACATTGTCCGCAACTTTCATGACGGTAGAAACGTGCAAGTGTGTACGTATGCTTCACCACGCACTGATCTTCATCCATTACAATAAAACCACCACTACCCATCATGCTACCGGTTGCAAAACCACCATCACTTAAACTTTCGTACGTCATCATCCTGCTTTCGCCTTTCGCTGTTTTCAGCAAAAGATTGGCAGGAAGAATTGGAACCGATGAACCACCCGGGATACATGCTTTCAGTTTTTTACCATTGGCAATACCACCACAGTATTCATCGCTGTAAATAAATTCTTCTACTGAAATATTCATTTCAATTTCATACACGCCGGGCTTGTTTAAGTTACCGCATGCTGAAATCAATTTTGTACCTGTTGATTTACCAATACCGATCTTGGCATATTCATCGCCACCTTCGTTCACAATCGGAACAACAGCAGCAATCGTTTCAACATTGTTCACCACTGTTGGGCAACCCCACAAACCTTTTACCGCAGGGAACGGTGGCTTGATACGTGGATTACCACGCTTTCCTTCCAGACTTTCGATCAATGCTGTTTCTTCGCCACAGATGTATGCACCAGCACCGGGCTGTACAAAAATGTCGCAATCGAAACCACTGCCTAAAATATTTTTACCCAGGAAACCTGCATTGCGTGCTTCCTGTACTGCAACTTCCAGAATTTCTTTTACCCACCAATATTCACCACGGATGTAGATATAAGAACGGCTGCTGCCCAATGCATACGAGGCACAGATCATTCCTTCAATCAACAGATGTGGAATGAACTCCATGAGATAACGATCCTTGAATGTACCGGGTTCACTCTCATCAGCATTTACAACAAGGTAACGGGGAACACCTTCCGGCTTTGCAAGAAAACTCCATTTCATACCGGTAGGGAAACCGGCACCACCACGGCCACGCAAACCACTTTTCTTTACTTCTTCCACCACAGCATCAGGGCTCATTGTCTTCAATACCTTTTCCACGCTGCGGTAACCACCTTCACGGCGATACACATCATAATGCCTGATGCCTTCAATATGTGCTTTGTCTAATAAAAGTTTTCTTCCCATTTATTTCAGCTTTTCGCTTTTAGCTTACAGCTTTAAGCCATTCTTTTTGTTATCAACTTCTTCGTTCTATTCTTCTGCATTGGCGTCGCACACTTGTACTCCTGAAACACTATTCACCATTCACAACTCACCATTCACCACTATCCTTCCTTCGGATAATCGTAATTGAACATCCAGTTAAAATCATATTTGTCTTTCAACATTCCAAAACGTGCACCCCAGAATGTATCCTGCAGTTCCATTGTAACAGTACCACCTTCACTTAATGCAGCAAATGTTTTGTTGATGCTGTCGAGATCAGTAAAATGCAAAGACAAACTCAGGTTTGTTCCGCCTGCCACCGGCTGACCGGGCATACCATCCGATACCATGAACGTAAGGTCACCTGCTTTGAACGTAGCATGCATGATAAAATCTTTTGCTTCAGCTGGCACTTCCATTGGCGATTCACCAAATGTTTGCTGAAACTCAATTGCGCCATTTAACGCTTTGCTGTAAAAAGCAAGTGCTTCGGCTGCATTACCGTTAAAGTTGAGATATGGAACAATTGCATTCATGTTGTTTGTTTTAATTGATGATGGTTATTTATTTTCCTCACTGTCTTTAAACCAATCAGGTTTAAAACGCAGGAGGTTTCTTAACACAAGAGAACTGAGTGCAAGACCAATCCCCACAAAAAGCATTGGCCGCATTGCTACCTTATCGCCTGATGTCAGGAATACAACCATTACAATAATGGCTGATGTTGACAACAGGAATCCAAGGATCATGGCCATTTTCTTCGTCATCTTAATTTGCTTTAGTTTTTCCTTCTGCAATCAATGCATCAATCTTTTCTTTTGTGAGGTGTTCACGGTAATCAGGCCCCAGCTGCATCATAGGTGCATAACCACAGGCACCTAAACACTCAACAGTTTTCAGTGTAAACAAACCGTCGGCTGTTGTTTGTCCGGGTTTGATCCCCAATTTTTCATAGATATATTCTACAATACCATCGCTGCCACGTAACATACAAGGGCCTGTTTGGCAAACTTCAAATACGGTTTTACCAACTGGTTGTAAATTATACATGCTGTAGAACGTAGCTACTTCATATACTTCAATGGAAGTAATCTTCAAAAGTTCTGCTACATAATCCATTGCTTCTGCACTTAACCAGCCACCATTTTGTTGCTGGGCATAGTGCAGCAGCGGAATCAATGCACTCTTCTGCTTTCCTTCCGGGTAGTGAGAGACCATCTCATCCACCTTTTTCAACTGTTCTTCTGAAAACTTCATTCTGCTATTTTCAAATTTTCAAATCAATTAATTTTCAAGTTGCGTTTAAGCGTCCAATTCTCCCGCAATCAAATTCAAACTACTCATTACCACAATGGCATCACTCAACATACTTCCTTTCACCAGTTCTTCGTATGCCTGGTAATAAATAAAGCATGGGCGACGGAAATGTAAACGGTAAGGAGTACGTCCTCCATCGCTGATGAAATAATAACCCAGCTCACCATTTGCACCTTCTACACTATGATATACTTCACCTTTTGGCATTTCAATTTCACCCATAATGATCTTGAAGTGCCAGATGAGCGCTTCCATACTGGTGTACACATCTTTCTTTTCAGGTAAATAATATTCAGGAACATTGGCATGATACACTTCTGCATCAGCACCTTTAATATTTTGTATTTTCTGGTATGCCTGTTCAATAATGCTTAAGCTCTGCCACATTTCTACATTTCGCACAAGGTAGCGGTCATAAGTATCGCCGGTTGTACCAACAGGAACAATAAAATCAAAATCTTCGTAAGATGAATAAGGAGAATGCACACGCACATCGTAATCTACACCGGCAGCACGCAGGTTAGGACCGGTGAAACCATAATTCAATGCACGCTCTGCCGAAATAGGACCACAACCAACTGTACGGTCTACGAAAATTCTGTTACGTGTAAACAGGTTTTCAAATTCTTTTAATGCCTTTGGATATTCCTTCAGGAATTTTTCTAATTTCTGCCAGGCAACGGGTGTAAAGTTTCGTTCAAACCCACCAATACGGCCAATGTTTGTTGTTAAGCGGCTGCCGCAGATCTCTTCATAAATTTCATAGATCAACTCACGGTATTCCATGAGGTAAACGAAACCGGAGAAGGCGCCTGTATCTACCCCAACAATGGAGTTACAAATCAGGTGATCGGCAATACGTGCAAGCTCCATCAAAATCACTCGTAGATAATCAACACGCTTGGGTGTTTGAATACCTAATAATTTTTCGCAGGTAAGATGCCAGCCGATATTATTGATGGGGCTGCTGCAATAGTTAAGACGATCGGTAATAGGTGTGATCTGGTACAACGGACGACGCTCTGCCAGTTTTTCAAATGCACGATGAATGTAACCTACAGTTGACTCTGCACTCATTACACGCTCACCATCCATTTCCATGATGTTCTGAAACACACCATGTGTTGCAGGATGCGTTGGTCCCACGTTTAAGGTGATTGTTTTTTTCTCAATCGAACCTTCGGGTAATAATATATTTTGAACGTCGCTCATGTGTCAATTTGAAAATGTGCTAATTTGAAAATTTGAAAATTGTTAAACCAGATGTCTTCAATTTCAAATTTTCAAATTGACTAATTAATCAATTTATAGTTCCTCCTCTTCCAAACATCTCATCGTCCTTATCAACTCTCGACTGATCTTCAAGCGGGAATTCTTTGCGCATCGGGAAATAATCCATTTCATCCACATTAAGAATCCGTTTCAGGTTTGGATGCCCCAGAAAATTCACCCCAAAGAAATCGTATGTTTCACGCTCCATCCAGTTAGCTGTTGCAAACAACTGAGTAGCTGTAAACACATCGGGCTTATTGATATCAGTAAATATTTTGAAACGGATCCGCACATTATCAACCAGGTTGTGCAGGTGATAAACAACTGCCAGCTCACGCCCTTTGTCGTTCGGATAATGTACCGCCTGCAGATCGGTGAGGAAACGGAATTTCAATGTTTCATCATCGTATAAAAACTGGAGCACTTTCAGGTTGAGTTCCTTTGGTGCTTCAAATGTCAGCATGCCGAAAGGCTCGGAAAAGTTTGAAACTTCTTCTCCAAATTTTTCTGCCAGCTTGTTTTGAATCTGTTCGTTGGTCAAAGCCATTTCTTATTTCAGATTTTAGATTGGTGATTTCGGATTGCCTTATATCTGCAATCGTACATCTGCAATCTGCAATGATTATTGTATTCCGTAACTGTCTAATAATTTCTGATAATGTTCGCTGTTTCTGCGGCGCAGGCTTTCCTGTCCCACCAGGTCCTGTATACGCATCAACCCATCCAGAATTGCTTCCGGACGTGGAGGACAGCCGGGCACATACACATCTACCGGCACCACCTGATCAATACCCTGCAACACACTGTAAGTATCAAAAATTCCACCGCTGCTGGCGCATGCACCCACAGCCATAACCCAGCGGGGTTCGGCCATTTGCAGGTACACCTGTTTCACCACAGGTCCCATTTTTTTGGAAATGGTTCCCATTACCATCATCAGATCACACTGACGTGGTGTAAAAGCCATACGTTCTGAACCAAAACGAGCCAGATCGTAATGCGCTGCTGCTGTAGCCATAAATTCAATGCCACAGCATGAAGTAGCAAAAGGTAAAGGCCAGATAGAATTCTTACGGGCCAAACCAACCACCTCACTCAGCTTTGTTGTAAAAAAGCCTTCGCCCATGTGACCATCAGGCATACCCACAACACTGATGTGGCCCTTGTGATCTACTGGCTTAGGATTTACGTTATATTGTACCGGACGTGCCATATTTCTTTAATTTGAGATTTTGAAAGTTTGAACATTAAAATTCACTGTAAACACGAATACCCCGCTCTTGTTCAAAATTTCCAAAATGGTTAATTTTCAAA
>JAACZX010000481.1 GCA_009996555.1 Chitinophagaceae bacterium
TGTTTTGCAAAATATGTATTGTGAACATAAATATGATCTGTACCTGTTGCCAATAATACAAAATGACCGGCACGATCAATCTGCAGCATATTGCTTGTGTTGCTGTCTTTTGTTCCGTTATGCGTAATGTAATAAGGTTCGTCTTTATCAGCATCGTACCACAAATCCTCTCCTCTGTAGATTCCCCCTATTTCAATATTGGTGCAGAGCTTAAATGTAAACATCTTGTCGGCTCTGTTATCAGGCGCATTGTTCATTACCTTGTCACCAGTTACTAAATTACCGTTGCCGGTAATAAGTCCGTTGCCAATAATCTTGATATTATCTTCACGTTCAGCAAAGAACATTGTGTTATGAAAATAATGATGGCCTACATCCTGCTTGGTCAAATAATTTTCCGGATCAGCATAAGGCCCAACATCAGTTGGCGACAAACCAGAGCGGTATTGTTTATCACTAAACCATGTAGACTCCGGCGCATCTGCTCCTTTTATTGCCTGTAATTTTGCATCGTTACTGATGTACAGCCATACATTGCTTTTCAGTTGAACTGTTCTCACATTGTATTCACCTTTTGTAAACAGCAATGTTCCTCCTCCTGCTTGATTAAGATAACGAATAGCTGTATTGATTGCTTCGGTATCATCACTTCTTCCATCTCCTTTTGCTGAGAAATGTTTTACATCCAGCTTGCCACTGTAATAATGTACTTCATTCGACAATCCTTTATGCAGCCCTGATGGAATCATTAACCTGAACCTGTAAAACCTGTTTGCATGAAGTTGTGAAACCACTGCAACAGACCGCTTGGTATCGATATCAGCTGCAGCCTGTTGCCATGTTTTACCACTGTCTGTTGATTGCATTAACCGGCATCCTTCAATCAGGGCTTTGTTATTCCATTTAAGCGAAACAGTTGTGTACGTTTTATCTGTTTCTTTAAACTGACTATCTCTGTTCACTACACGTTGAAGATCTGAAACCAAATTGGTGACTTTCAAAACGGCGTAGTCATTTCCTGCACTTTGCAATTTTTCGGGTTGCGATGTTTTATATGATGCACGAAACCTGTAAACAGCAGCATGATTCAGTTTTATATTTTTCAAAATGATCTTTACATCAGCTCCATTGGCAGGACGCAGATCAAGTTGTGTTAATGAAAGCACTGTTGTACCATCTTTCAACTTTGTTATAGTGTATTGCCCAACCTGTTTATATGAATACTTTGTGCCCACACGACCAATTGATTGCTGTGGCAAGTTTTTTAATAACACATCGCCCCTACCAATGATATTAATCATTGTATTTTCTTCCGTCAATTTAATACCTGCGGGGATATGCAAATTCACAGTTGCAAACGGTGATCGTTGACCTGCTCTATAATTAAGAACAATATCGGTTACTGCTCCAACTGTATGCCGTTCTTCAGCAATCTGCAAATAACCATTTAATGCAAGCTTCCGCAAGCCAATCCTGTACGTTTGCTTTTTTCCATCGGCTGATGTAACAATCAACTGGTCACCGGCATCCATCAACTCGTTTCCTTTTTTTTCAACACCGTTTTTTGCAACAACCTTGTATTGCTGTGTTATGCTATATTTCGATTTTATGTTTTTTAAAAGCTGTGCAGCCGTTGCCGTTGTTGAAACCAATCCGCTGTCAGGATGAGTATCAACAGTAAACGAATAAGTGCTGCCTGCTATCAGTACAATAGCATTATTTGTTATAGCTGCAATGTGTGCAGCATTATCAGCAATTGCAATTGCTGTACTTTTCGATTCTGTTGGCTGCGCAGTAATTTTTTGTAAAAAAATACAGAAACAGAACAGTATAACAACTATCTTTTTTGTTTGCATGGCCATTGAACAAATGAGTTGAACTATTTTAATGACAGATATCAGCAGCAGTATCATTTTTATTGGCAAAAGCTGTCATGCTTATTCAGCAATTATTTCCATGATATTACTTGATAATGGATTCACTCTTCCGGGAGTCAGGTTTAAGCCTGTTGTCATCAGGTATTCACCAGTGTACACTTTATCATGATCCGGCATCACAGATTTTACACCAGGCATCAGGTTAATTTCCCTGACCCTGTATTTTTTTTCCGGCACCAAACCCTGCAACTGTACTGGCCTGAAAAAATCTTTACGGCGTGTGTGCAAATGATAATTAAACAGAATGGCTTTGTCTTTGTTCTGGTTTGTATACATCAACAGCATTCTGTTTTCATCGTATGGTGAGATCAAACGGTATAAATCGCCAAGCCAAATAACAGGACTGATACGTTTGTATGTTTTAACAGCCTCGCTGCTGAACAGTAATTCATCTGCTGTGAAATTATTCACCCGTATATCATACCCCATTTTACCCATCATTGCCACATCAGTTCTGAATTTTAACGACTGCTGTTTGCCCATACTTGTAACGTGAGCAGAAATAGTATTGGCAGGAAAAAAATAGGAATAACCCCATTGAATATAGATCCTTTCCAATGCATCTGTATTGTCACTTGGCCAGAACTCGGTAAAATATTTTAACGCCCCATAGTCAGTACGTCCACCACCGCCTGCACAAAGCATAATGGGCAAATGCGGATACTTGGTTCGTATGCGTTCCATTATTTTGTACAATGCTTTTGTATAGTCAATGTACAAATGAGTCTGTTTGTCTTTCAAAAACGGAGAAAAGGCATTCGTCATGCTTCTGTTACAGTCCCACTTAATAAATGCAATGCCCGGATTTTTCATCATCAAATCATCTACAGTGCGGAAAACAAAATCCTGTACAACCGGGTTTATAAGATCAAGCACCAATTGATTTCTTCCATAATTTTCTTCACGGTTAGGGAGTTTTAATATCCATTCAGGATGAAGATTATATAATTCACTTTTAGGATTAACCATTTCCGGCTCCAGCCAAATACCAAACTTAATTTCCCTGTTTACTGCTTCTTTTACAAGGTAACCAATGCCGCTTGGCAGTTTGCTTTTATCTTCCTGCCAATCACCCAACCCGTTTTTATCATCATTACGTGGATATTTATTGCCAAACCATCCGTCATCTAAAAGAAACAAATCAACACCTAGTTTTTTTGCTTCATCAAACAATTCAACCAACCGTTTTTCTGTAAAATCAGTATGCGTAGCTTCCCAGTTGTTTAGTAAGGTCATGCGTGGTTGATTGCCATCCAGCACAGCAAAATTGCGTGCCCAACGATGAATGTTTCTACTGGCAAAGCCTTTTCCCTCCGACGAATATGTATAGATAAATTCAGGTGTTGTAAAGACTTCACCCTGCTTCAGAAAATATTCTGATGCGAAGGGATTCATGCCAGAGATGACCCGTAATCCATTTCGCTGATCAACCTCAAAGGCAAATTTGAAATTACCTGTCCATGCCAATGTACCTGCAATTACTTCGCCTGTGGTTTCTGTTGAGCGATCGTTCAGTGATAAAAAGAATACCTGTGTCTGGTAAAAATTGGTTCTTGTGCCAAGCTTACTTTCAATTGATTTGATTCCGTTGTTGAGTTTCTCTTCCACCACATTCATTTCTCTTGCCCAATCGCCATGAAATTGTGTTAACCAGTATTCCGTTGCATTAAAATGCAACAGTGCCGATGCATATTGTGTTAGCATAACAGGCTTTTTTTCCTGGTGAACAATTTCACTCCAGCATTTAAGCACATCTTCATTGTAATAACTCCGGTAGTGCAATTTTACTTCTACCGGGTAAACAGGATCTTTCAGTACAATGGTGGAATGCTGCATACCTGCACTGTCAACAGTGTTGTGTGTAACGTACCTCAAATCAAGAGAGGGATTTCCATCGGCATGAACCATTCGTATAGCCGGTTCAAACTGATTGTCCATTCCTGCAGTAAGATAAACTTCACGTCCTCCCTTCATCAGTTCATACGAACTACGTTCCTGTTTTTTACCTAAATAAGACTGCAGTAATTTTTTCCCGTTATTAACTGTAAGTACAAGTGCTGTACGTTTAGTTTCAATAACAATCTGTGGGGCGGTCTGGCCTGCCGAAGCAAAAGATAAAGCCAGCAGGCACATCATTACCAATACAACTTTCATGTAGCAAAGAAAATAAAGAGGGATAAGCAGTTCTGTTGCCTGCTTATCCCTTTATTGAATCATTTTGGCATAAACCTTCTGAATGTTATACAGCTAATTTTCCCATAAACTCTTTTTGATATGCAAGCGGGCTTTTATTGGTGATCAGCTTAAAGTATTTGTGAAAACTGGTAAAATTATTGAATCCGCTTTCATAACAAAGCTGCTTGATACTGAGATTATTTTCAATGAGCAATTTACAGGCATGGCCCACCCTGATCTCAATCAGAAACTGCGAATAGGTTTTTCTTGTTCTTGATTTAAAGAAACGACAGAATGAATTTGGGCTGATGTTTGCCACACCTGCAATTTCTTCCAATTGAATGGGACGCTTAAAGTGTTTTAAACTGTATTCATAAATGGCATTGATCCGGTCTTTCTCATCTTCTGCCAGATCGTATTTGAACCCGATGGATGAAAGCGGCTCCAGATTTTTGCACTCTGCAATAATGTTCAGCGCTTCCATCAACAAGATAATACGTTGATTGTTGGTTGATGTTAGCAGCGAGCTCAACAACACAGCAACCCGTTGCCTTGTAATACCTGTTACCTGCAACCCCCTTTTGGCTGTTGTCAACAGGCTTTTTAAATGAAGGTTCTCCGGCAGATCCAGGAACTGGCTTCCCCAGAAATTTTCACAAAAGTGAGCCACCCGCACATCTGGTTCAATGGTTGATGTTTCTTCGAAATAACAATCATCAAAACGCCAGTAATGTGGCAGATTGGCACCAACCAATACAACATCTCCTGCCTTAAAACGGCGGATATTGTCTCCAATAAACTGAGTGCCTTCACCTCTTTTGAAATGAATCAATTCAACCTCAGGATGATAATGCCAACGATTGTTGACATACGGTGCCAGGTCTCTGCGGACACTGAAAGAGTATTGAGGCTCTTTGGACACCTTAAGCAATTGTGGACGCATACAGCAAGTTTTCGTTTTTAAGCAATCTTAACCTGGTTCTCGTTAAAATCAGGTTATTGATGCCAAATTAGCTTAGTGCCCCTTCCACGGAAAATAATGTTGCGCAAACGTTTTCGCAACGGCGTATCATTCATAAAATATTAATATTCAACAATTTAAAAACGAAATCGTTTTCGTAACGTCCGATTTTTCCGGTCAAAAAATTGAAAAATATTTACGCAATCGTTCCCGGAAACTTTCGAACAATGCCCGTTTACTGATTACTCCTTTTGCTAAAATGGCTGAATGAACAGGTAATCGCCTGCGTGCCGGGTCACAATTATCTCTTTTAATTTGACGGGTCAGTTTTTCATGAACTCTTATGCCTGAAAGAGTTTTCCAACACCGCAACGTTGTGCCGTATAAAAGTTAACCCTAACGTACAACCCGGTACAGTTCAGGCTCAGTGAATGTGTGAAAACTTATAGAAAGGAATTTGTTGAACAGAAAATGGCTTAACCAGAACCAAACTAACATGAACGATCATACAGAGGAGAAATCCGTCCATCGCAACCTGCCCTCGCCTCATAATCATATTTTAAAAACATTCAAGGGCTACCGGCGTAGTGATGGTCGTGTGGGCACAGCCAATTACTGGCTTTTTATTCCAACAGTTTTTTGTGAAAACAGAAACCTGGATGTTATTAAAGAAGCATTACGTACAGAGCTGGGTTATACATCCTCACGCCAATACAGTTTATTTACGAGGCAGTTATTAGAGGCTTACCGGCAAAGTGAACCTGTAGAAACGGCTTCGTTTAACCCGGTTGACGAAACGAACCCCGGGCGTATTTTTCATAACGTAGATGGTGTAAAATTCCTGAATCACTCAGGGGGGTGTGGTGGAACAAGGCAGGATTCTGCATTGCTAAGCTCATTGCTTGCTGCTTATGCCGATCATCCCAATGTAGGCGGAGTAACCATTTTAAGCCTGGGCTGCCAGCATTTGCAGATAGAAAACCTGTTGACCGACCTGAAAAAAAGAAACCCAGGTTTCGACAAGCCCTTGTACATTTTTGAGCAGCAGCAAATAAGAAGCGAGGAGGAGTTAATTGCAACAGCTATTCGTCAAACTTTTTCAGGGCTAACCGAAATCAATCAACAGGAAAGGGAATTGTTTCCACTAAGCCAGCTTTCGGTTGGAATTGTTGCTGATCAGGGAATGGCTGATACCTCTTCACTGGCTCCATCCGTTGGGTATGCTGCCGGGCTTTTTGTAACAATGGGTTGTAAAGTTTTACTCAGAAGTTCAAGAAAAATTTCCTTTCGAAAAACGCCGGCACAGGCGGTTCACGGAAAAAGCAAACCCGATTCCCACCTCCAGGAATCTGCCGTGCTCGAACATCAGCAGGAAGCAGTTCAAACAATAAGCAGCTACGATGATGTGGGTTCTGTAAAATCATCGGGGTCCGCAAGTTCAGCAATTGCTGACATGCTTGATTACAGCTCACCGGCACGGTTACCAGGGCTCAGCCTTGTAGGACCTTCAGCAAGTACTGCAGAAGCAATAACCGGAATTGTAGCATCAGGAGCAACCATTGTACTTTTCCAAACCAACAATACATATCCAACGGGGAATCCTTTAGCTCCCGTGATTACTATTTCAACAAACCCGGCGAACGTTGATCAACCGGACAGCATCAACGATTTTGATGTTAGTCCTGTTGAAGCAGAGGATAAAACGGTTGTAACTGATGGTGAAAAGATTTTCCGGTTTTGTATTGATGTTGCAACCGCAAACACAATACCGAAAGCTGTACAATTTATGTACGAAGATTTTATTCCTATACGAACAGGGGTTTCGCTTTAAACTGTTGATGCCGTTTAGTTTTTACCTGAAGTTGATTTCCGTTCAATGATTTCGGAAGAAAGCGTGATCTTTTTATCAGAAGGAAGAAGAGTCTTTTTCTCGATGATCTTAAACAAAACTTCAGTTGCTCTTTGACCAATGGTATAAGCGGGTTGAACTACTGTTGATAATGGAGGTGCAAAGAGAGCCGATGCAGACAGGTTCGAAAAGCTGATGACTTTTAGTTGAGATGGAATAGAAATGCCTATTTCATTGCAAACTTCGTATGTGTTAACTGCAAATTTTTCTATTGCTGCGAAAATACCATCAGGTCGCTGTTCGGCCAGTAAGTGCTCCTTTATTTTTTGCCTGTTCAATTCATCATTAGCAGAGCACTCCAATACGTTTAAATGATCAACCAACCGGTACTTTAACATCGCACGTTCGTATCCTGCCTGCCTGCGCTTACTGATAGAAAGATTGTTGGATAAGGTAAGGAAGGTAATGTTTTTGCACCCTCGTTTGATCAGCAATTCTGTTGCCTTAAATGCTGCGTCCTCATCATCAGATGTTACCCGTGGCACCCTGATGTGATCATAAATCCTGTCGAAGAAAACCAATGGCATTCCCGAAGCTTTGCAGGCTTCAAGATGTTCAAAGTTGCTTGTTGTATTGGATATCGAAATCATGATACCATCTACTCTTCCGTTTCGCAACAGGTTTAGAATTTCATTTTCCCTGTTTTGATCCTCATGAGTCAGATAAATCAATACGTGGTATTTTTTTTCTCTGGCCACCTGTTCAACCCCGTTCAGTATTTGTGAGAAAAAGTTGTTTTGAATTTCGGGAATGATCACAGCAATTGTTTTGCTTTTACTCTGACGAAGACTGCTGGCATGCGGGTTTGGCTGATACCCCAGCCTTGCAGCCAGTTCTTTTACCCTGTCCTTTGTCTGCTCACTTATTTCATGACTATCCCGCAATGCTCGGGACACAGTTGAAGGAGATAGATTGAGTTCCTTTGCTAATTTTTTAAGATCAAGTTTAACCATATCTAAAACACAAAGGTCAGCCTTTTTGGAACTCCTCCCCTCCCTTTCATGATTTTTTGATTAGTGGTAAAAAAATACGTCAGATTCTGTAAATCATCAATTAGAAAATTCAAACGCTGGCTGCCCCCGGGCACAAAAGTAAATGTATGGGATTCTTTAAAGAATCGCCATTTTTAATCAATTTGATATTTTTCGGGTCGAAGCTCAAAAAAAAANAATAAAAAGTCCGCTGTAGAAACGGCGGACGATTGACTATCGATTGCTATGCGGGTTATAAGCTTATTAATAGTAAAGTTTTAAAAGAGAGAACAGTCTACTTGCGTTTATTTTTTAATGCGATGACTTGATAAAAAGCCGGCTTAGGCTTAAATTCTTTATCAAACAGTAAAGGATAATTGGTTCTGCCACGAACAGGAAAGCCATTGAGCCACGACTGCCCATCATCAACACCCCAAAGTGTAATGCGGCTGATCTTCTCCTTATGTTTTAAGAACAGGCGAAACACATCTTCATAACTTTTAGCAAGCTGCGTTTGTACAGAATCGGGTAAACCGGCAGTATAAGGGTTGAGTTTTGCTTCGTATGCCGCACGTTGATTTACATCTGCTCCAACAATATCCCGGGGATTCGGTAATACACTTATGTCTAATTCAGTAAACATAACATCAATGCCCAACGCAGAAAATTCAAGAATACTTTCTTCAATATCTTTTAACGGCAGGTGATTAATGTGCCAGTGTCCCTGGATACCTACGCCATCTATCCGCACACCTGCTGCCTGTATTTTTTTGATGAGTGCAATTGCTCCTGCACGCTTTTTGGGTTGTTCAATATTATAGTCATTGTAATAAAGCTTTGTATTAGGTGCAGCTTTTTGCGCCAAACGAAACGCTTCCACTACAAAATCATCGCCCAGCTTATCCAGGAAAACCGATTTACGCATGGTGCCATCTTCGTTCAACGCTTCGTTCACTACATCCCATGAATACACCTGTCCATCATAACGGCCGACAATGGTTGTAATATGGTCATTAAAAAACAGACGAACCGAATCTGCATCTTTTATGCGGCGAACAAATGGCGGCAATTGACTATGCCAGATCAATGTATGCGCATTTACGATAATGTTGTGCTTTTTTGCATACGCTACAAGTTTATCCGACAGTTCAAAATTATACTTGCTCCATTCAGGATGCATCAGTTCCGCTTTCATGATATTCTCGGGTGTTACTGCATTGAATTGCTGAGGGATCAATACTGCAGCACCGGGAATTTTTTCTTCAATTTGTGCGGTATTCAATGCCGTGCCAATAAAAAAATCATCCTTGAAACTTGTTTTTAACGATGGAACATCATTCGTGGTTTTTAGTTTAGTTACGCTGCTGCAATTAAGAAAAACAGAACCACCAATTGCTATAATTGTACCTTTTATAAAACCTTTTTGCATGTTGTGCTTTTTTAAAATATTGTTCATACAAAGCATTACAGTGTTACTTTATGAAAACACAAATGCGCTGTCATAAAATACAG